>DBEI01000050.1:7849-14919 GCA_002294445.1 Patescibacteria group bacterium UBA910 | reverse complement strand
CCAGAGCAACCAATCGCTACACTTACAGACAAAAACTCAGAACTTGATATTGAGATGACTGTAGAAAAAGGGCTTGGGTTTGTTACTAAAGACGTTCGAGAGAAAAATCGAGTTGATATTGGCGCTATTGCTCTCGATGCTATTTTTACACCGATCCGACGAGTGAGCTATGAAGTTGAAAACATGCGAGTGGGTGATCGAACAGATTTCAATCGACTTCGAATTGCTATTTCAACAGATGGTACACTTTCTCCAAAAGAGGCTCTTGAAAAGTCTATTGAAATCATGATCAATCAGCTTAAAGCCATTGTTGGTTTCAAAGAGGAAGAAGAAATACCTCTCTCTAAAAATGTAGCTATTGATGAAGTTTCAAGTGCATCAAAAGCAGAAGATGAAGATTTTCTAAAAACACGAATCGAAAACCTTGATCTTTCAGTGCGAACATTAAATGCACTTTCTAATGCAAACATTCGAACAGTTGGCGGTCTTGCTCGAAAGAAAGAGGCAGACATCCTTGATATTGAAGGTATGGGTGCAAAAGGAGTTTCAGAAATCAAGAAAGCACTTGCAGAGCATGGTATCACATTGAAATAGTATTTAATTAAAACGTTATGAACCACCACAAAGCAAACAGAAAATTCGGACGAGTTACAAAAGTACGAAACGCACTCATGAAGTCGCTCGCACGCTCTTTGGTGTTGGAAGGAAAAATCAAAACTACTGATGCAAAAGCTCGGGAACTCCGCCCATACGCTGAAAAAATTATTACACAAGGTAAACTTGGAACACTTGCGTCACGACGACTTATCATTGCAAAAATCGGCGCAGAAGGTGCTGATAAGGTGGTAAAAGAAGTATCTCCTCGATATGCAGAACGAAAAGGAGGATATACTCGTATTACAAAGTTGCCAAGACGCTCTGGTGATGGTAGTCTAATGGCGTATATCGAATTAGTATAAACCTATGAAATACACAATAGACGCAGAAAACAAAAAACTCGGACGAATTGCAACAGAAATTGCTGTACTTTTGATGGGTAAAAACAAAATCGATTTCTCTCGAAATGCTATGCCTGACGATGTGGTGGAAGTAAAGAATGCTTCAAAGCTTTCTATTACAGACAAGAAAGCAGAACAGACTGTATATAAATCATACTCAGGATATCCAGGAGGTCTTTCAATTAAACCTCTCTCAAAAATTGCAGAGCAACGAGGGTATGCAGAAGCTTTGAGACGAACTGTCTCTGGCATGCTCCCAAAAAATAAACTTCGAGCACGAATGCTAAAGAATTTGATCATAACTGAATAACACAATGGAAGATACAAAATCAGCAAAATACATAGAGGCAGTAGGACGACGCAAGACAGCAGTTGCGCGTGTTCGACTCACACCTGCATCTAAAAACTCTTTCAATATCAACGACAAAGATCTTGATTCATATTTTCCAACAGAAGAAATGCGACTCATTGTGACTTCAGCAGTAAAGGAAGCAAAAGCGGGGTCATATAAAATCTCAGCAAAACTTATTGGTGGTGGTATCCACGCTCAATCAGAAGCTCTCCGACACGCTATCTCACGAGCTCTTGTAAAAGAAGATCCTCATACTCGAACAACTCTCAAGAAAGCAGGAATGCTTAAACGAGATCCACGATCTAAAGAACGACGAAAATTCGGTCTCAAGAAAGCTCGAAAAGCTCCACAATGGAGTAAGCGATAAAACAAAGAACTCCCGAAAGGGAGTTTTTGTTTTGTTAAAGGTTGACAAAACACAACAAAATATGTAACCTGTCTAGGTACTGCTTTTTGAAAACAAATTAAACAAAGGAGATTTTGATGAATTTTGTGAATCAAGTGAGAGCTCGCCTTGCAACCTTTTCGGCTGCTCTGGTGGACATGAAAGCTAAAATCAATGCGGTTATCCCCGCATTGAAACACGTCAACAATGAAGTTCATTCAATCGATAGGTGTGTAATTCCTTTAGGGTTGATAGAATCTATTACAAAGGGGCTTAAGACAATTGCTTTATCTGTAGTGGGTGGGGCATTGCTGAACTGGCTTACCCAGTCGTTTCAAAAGGGTGGCATGGACTACGCGGTCATTTCTCCGATCCTTATTGCTGTTGTTATAGCTGTGGGGATTAAGGAATTTATGACTCAGCGGCTCACGGATCGAATGGTTGTCTTCGAAGAGGCATTTTCTGAAAGATTTTACATAAGGAAAATGAACCATCTTTCTACGCTGGATCTCGCCACCTTATTGAGTCCTGACTTTGACAAAAAAGAACGTCTTATGGGTGAAGGTCGCTATGTGTTGAGGTCTTTGTTTGACAATCAGTTTGAACTTATTTCCGCCCTTGTTTCTGTGGTGACCGGGCTTGGTGCACTACTTGTCATTGATCCGTTGATGTTGCTGGTTGTAACCATGCCAATTATTCCATCGTTGGTTATGTCGAGTATGCAGACCCAAGCTGACCGCAAATACAAAGTTCGACGGCAGATGCATGAGAGGAGAAACTTTCAGTACTTGAGAGCTGTTTCTGATCCTGAAGGACTCGCACAATCAAAAATGTTTGGTATGGTGGAATACTTCAAGAAAAAGTATTTTCTAACCAGACGGATGTTTATGCGGTTTTCACGTTTGAAGTTGAGGCGGCGTACCACAGGCAAAGTCTTGTTGCAGATGCTTCAGGTTTGTGCAATTAACGGGGTGCTTTTGTATTTAGTTGCCAAGGCTTCCCGATCTGGAAACCCAATGATGAACATGATGGTGGTGGTTGGTTCCTTAAGCTCACTTCAGTTAATGTTGTCTCGTATCCCACATCTGTGTCTCAGAATGGTTCAGTCCGTAGGGAACGAGTACTCTGATATACAAAATTTCTTTAATACTAGGCCTCAGATTAACGAGGATAATTGCAAGGATTTTGTTTGTCAGGACACGCCTGTGGTTGAGATGAGGAACGTATGCTTTACTTACCCTCATACGGACAAGGAAGTCATTAGTTCCTGTTCGGCGAACTTTATTGCAGGTGATCGTGTGGCGCTTGTTGGGCCAAATGGTTCCGGTAAAACCACTGTTACCATGCTGTTGTCAAAGATGTATCTGCCTAATTCGGGAGACATTACCTTCGATGGTACATCTCTTTCTGAACTGAAGCAGTTAAGTCTCTACCGACACCTTGTGTACTTGATGCCACAGGCGTCAGTGGAAAGAATGCCACTCGATATTTCTTTAACGGGTGTGGCACGCGATAGTATCGATTATACGAGGTTGGAGCGGGCACTTGCGCTGGTTGGCATGGATGGAGTTGTAAAAAACCTGCCGAAAGGGTATCAGACCCAAATTGGAGTCAATTGGGGCGGCGTGTCCTTTTCGACAGGTCAGTTTCAAAGGCTCATGATTGCGGCGACGCTCTATCGGGCGTTCGACCCTGCAATCAAGATCGTCATCTTTGACGAGCCTATGGCTCACTGCGATGTGGAAATCAAGAGAATGTTCTACGACAATCTGAAGGAATTTTCTGAAAAGATTGTTTTAGTTATTGCTCACGATCCATTATATCTCTCTTTTTTCAACCGAGTGATTTCGATGAAAAGTGGCCGGATTGTTGCTGATGTGCGGGGTACCCGTGCAATCAGTGATATTACTGAGTCTGTAATTCAAGATCTCGCGGTTGATTTGTAGTTCCTTGAGAGGCCCTGCTGTGTAAACGGCAGGGTCTTTGATTTTACAAAAAATTCAAGTATAATCCACTCGTATGAATGACGATAATCTAAAAAAAGATGGTGAAATAGAGAGTCTAACATCTTCACTCGAAGCTGCTCTTGAAGAGACAGATGATATTGTGTTTGAAGAAAACATAGAAGTAACTGGTGCAGATTTTCAAAAAAAATACACCGCACTTAAAACAAAGGTGAAAGAGCTTGAAGCAAAAGCGTCTGAATATTTAAATGGATGGCAGAGAGATAAAGCAGATTTTCTCAACCTTCGAAAGAAAGATGAGGAAATGAAAAAAGGAATCGTTTCTCTTGCAAAAGAAGATTTGATCAGTGAACTCATTCCTGTACTCGATAGTTTTGAGTCTGCAATGAAAAATAAAGAAGCATGGGAAAAAGTAGATTCAAACTGGAGAGTGGGGGTAGAGTATATCGCTTCTCAGATGAATCAAACGCTTGAAAACAACGGTTTGAAGAAGGTGTATCCTCTCGGGCAACCATTTGATCATACTCGCGATGAGGCTATCGAAATGCTCACCACAGAGGATGACAGTAAGGATGGGGTGGTGGTGGAGGTGGTTCAGACAGGGTATATGATGGGGGATAGAGTAATACGCCCTCCTAAAGTAAAAGTGGGTGAATATAAAAAATAAAACTCTTCCAAACCATATTGTCTTTTGACCTCGGTGTACCCTATGTAAGATTCAGTAGGCTTGCATAAAAATGGAGATTATTTATAATAGTTAACATGTTAAGTGTTTATATTTATTAGCTTTATCCATATATAAACTATATGTCAAAAATAATCGGAATCGATTTAGGAACAACAAACTCAGCGGTTGCGGTAATGGAAGTAGGTAGCCCAAAAATTCTTGAAAATGCAGAAGGTGTACGTACCACTCCATCTATTGTAGCTGTTTCAAAGACAGGTGAACGCCTTGTAGGTCTTTTGGCTAAACGACAAGCGGTCACAAACCCAAAGAATACTATTTTTGGTATTAAGCGATTTATTGGGCACTCATATGATGACGCTGCGGTACAAAAGGATAAAGCGATTGTGCCATATGAAATGTCAAAATCTCCCGCTGGAGGTGTGCTTGTAACACTCAACGGTAAACAATATTCACCGGAAGAAGTGTCAGCAATGATTATTTCAAAATTGAAAGCAGATGCTGAGGCAAAACTTGGTGAGAAAGTAACTCAAGCAATCATCACCGTGCCTGCATACTTCAATGATACTCAGCGAAAAGCAACAAAAGATGCGGGGGCAATTGCAGGACTTGAAGTGCTTCGAATCATCAATGAGCCAACAGCTGCAGCGCTCGCATATGGTTTTGATAAAAATCGAAAAGATGAAAAAATTGTAGTCTTCGACTTTGGAGGAGGTACATTTGACGTATCAGTGCTTGAAGTGGATGTGGATGAAGTAGGAGGTGATATTAAAGTAAAATCAACAGACGGAGACTCACATCTCGGAGGTAAAGATATTGATCAGAAGATCATCAACTATCTTGCAGATGAATTTAAAAAAGAATCAGGTATCGATGTGCGAAACGATGCGCTTGCACTCCAGCGACTTGATGAGGCTGCAGAAAAAGCAAAAATTGAGCTTTCAACAGCGCTTGAATCAGAAGTAAACATTCCTTTCATCACCTCAGATGCTTCTGGTCCACGACACCTTTTAGTTAAAATTACTCGCGCAAAACTTGAAGAGCTTGCGGATGAATTTATTGAGCGAGCAATGCAGATCACCAAACGAGCAATGGATGCTTCTGGTTTTGATAAATCTTCAATCAACGAAGTGATTCTTGTGGGAGGTCAGACTCGTATGCCAAAGATGGCAGAAAAGGTAAAGGAATTCTTTGGTAAAGAACCAAACAAATCTATCAACCCTGATGAGGTGGTGGCTTTAGGTGCGGCAATCCAAGGAGGAATTCTTTCTGGAGATGTAAAGGATGTGCTCCTTCTCGACGTGATTCCACTCTCACTTGGTATCGAGACAATGGGAAATGTGTCTACGAAACTCATCGAACGCAACACCACAATCCCAGCTTCAAAATCTCAGGTATTTTCTACCGCAGCAGACAATCAGACCTCAGTAGAAATTCACATCACTCAAGGTGAGCGCGCAATGGCAGCTGACAACAAATCTCTCGGTCGCTTTATTCTCGACGGTATTCCACCAGCTCCACGAGGTATGCCACAAGTTGAAGTTACTTTCGATGTGGATGCAAACGGTATCCTTTCGGTGAAAGCAAAAGATAAAGCAACAAATAAAGAACAATCTATCCGCATTGAAGCACGATCAGGACTTTCAAAAGAAGATATTGAACGAATGCAGAAAGATGCAGAAGCACATGCAGCAGAAGACCAAAAGAAACGAGACATTGCTGAAGCAAAAAATATTGCAGAACAGATGATCTATACTGCAGAAAAGGCATTGAAAGATAACGGTGACAAGGTAAGTGCAGATATTAAGTCTGGCGTTGAAACAAAGATTGCTGAACTCAAAACAGCAAAGGATGGTACTGATATTGACGCAATGAAAAAAGCTACTGAAGCACTTTCAACTGAAATGTCTAAGATAGGTGAAGCGATGTCTAAAGCCAACCCTGAACCGGGTTCAGGGGAAACTTCAAAAGCTGATGAGAATGTGAGGGATGCAGAGTTTGAAGAAAAAAAGGAGGAAGGTAAATAAGATAAAAGACCGGGGAGCAGAAGCTCACCGGTCTTTGGTAAAAAGTTGTTCTAGTTCTTCTAGAGGAAGTGGTTCGTCCCAAGGAACAACGGTTGCGGTATGTAATCCTTTATAATACGAACCTTTTATTTGAGAAGCTTTCCAGCCTTGCTCAATGAGTGTTTCTTCTCCTTTTGCTTTAGTTTCAAATTTACCAAACTGCTTTCCGTCTTGCAGGACTCGTACAGTAAAGTAGGATTTCACTAATCCCTCCTACAACTAACCCTACTTGAATTTACAAGTACGTCAAGTATACTATCCAACATGGCAAACAAAGACTATTATCAAATCCTTGGTGTATCAAAAAACGCTTCAAAAGACGAAATTAAGAAAGCGTTTCGTACGCTCGCGCACAAATATCACCCAGATAAAGGAGGTGATGCAGAAAAGTTTAAAGAAATAAACGAAGCATACGGTGTGCTTTCTGACGACAAGAAGAAAGCCTCATACGATCAATTTGGCTCAGCAGATGCAGGGGCAGGATTTGGTGGTGGAAATCCATTTGGAGGAGGTTTTGGTGGTTTTGATTTCTCGGGTTTCCAGCAGGGCGGCCAGGGGGGCTCTTTTGAGTTTGATATGGGAGATCTCTTTGGAGATATGTTTGGGGGTGGCAGACAAGC
>DBEI01000050.1:0-7522 GCA_002294445.1 Patescibacteria group bacterium UBA910 | reverse complement strand
GCTGTGTTTGGTAAAGAGCATACATTTACACTTAATAAAACATCCGTATGCGATCATTGTACGGGTACAGGAGCAGAAAAAGGTAGTGAGCTTTTGAAGTGTTCAACGTGTGATGGAAAAGGGAAAATAAAAGAAATCAAAAGTACTATTTTTGGGCAGTTTGAATCTGCATCAACATGTCACACGTGCCACGGTAAAGGTAAAGTGCCAAAAGTAAAATGTTCTGTATGTAAAGGTCACGGGATATACCGAAAACCAACGGAAATTATAGTGAAGATTCCTGCAGGTATTAATCCTGGTGAGATGATACGTCTTTCTGGTGCAGGAGAAGCTATTGAAGGAGGAAAATCAGGTGATCTTTATATTCGTTTACATATCAAGAAACATCCGGTATTCACAAAAGTCGATCATAATTTGGTGATGAATAAAAAAATCAAACTCACTGATGCAATTCTTGGTACCTCATACGATATCACCACTCTTGATGGTGTGATTTCCTTGAAAATACCTGAAGGTATTCAACATGGAGAGATACTCAAAATAAAAGGGAAGGGTGTGCCGTACGATGGATCAAAACGAGGAGATATTCTCGTGAATATTATGATTGATATCCCACATAAACTTTCCAAAAGTGCAAAAAAGGCAATAGAGGAACTTCGTACAGAAGGTCTCTAACATGCATGTGTAATGTTTTGTATTGTCCACAAGGGAATTGTGTATGATTTTGTTATAATAAAAAAATGATATTTCCTACAGATGTATTGGTTATTTTAGGTATTCTTGCGGTGGGTACACTTTTTACGTTTTTCATGGGAAAGAGCAAAGGTGTATCGGTGGTACTTTCTTTGTTTGGAGCAATCATCCTCTTTCAGAATTTTCCTTTTATGAAACAAGCAACAGTGCTCAAAGGTGCACTACCTGAAGCACTTAATGTGGTGGGTATTTTTCTTGCCTTTGCTCTGTGTATATTTTTCTTGCTCGACAAGTATGTGGTAGGAGACTTTTCTGAGAGTAATTTTTTCAAATCTGTTTTTGTTGGGGTGGCTTTTACTGCACTGATCCTCGCAATTATTTATTTTGTCCTTCCGTTTGCTCCAATTTACGATTTCGGACCAAATATAGATAAATGGTTCCAAGGTAACTTCACTCTTTTCTGGTGGCTTGTTGGTCCACTTGCGATAGTATTTTTTGTTTAGACTTTTTTTGAGGAGTCTTCTATAAATGGCTCAGTATAGGTGTTTAAAATGTGTATTATTTTTCATACCTTTACTCATTGACGTATAATATATTTTTATGCATAATAATATAAAAGTCCTTTGACATCAAAGTTCTTTTGCTACTTCCTGAGGAGGGTATGGGTATATGTTTTTTCTCTATTTCTTTCTGTTCGCGCTTCTGGCGTCGGCACAAGTCATAGACGGGGTGCAAGTGAACGAACTTGCAGTACCCACGTATCAAAACGAAGATGTCTTAGGCGTCTTCAACAACAGCTCAAATGAGACCTTTGTGGTTCTCAAGCGAGACAATGGTGGCGGTCGAATTTTGTACAAAAAAGGTTCGACAGCTTTCACTGACATCGATCTCAGTGGTATAAAAGGTGCATTGTGGACACCAACTTTTCTCGATGGACAAAACACCATCTTGGAAAGCTTTGTGGTAAGTCCTGATGGTTTGTACTTCACCACTATGAGTCCAGTGGCTTCAATTTGCGGTAGTTTTCCCACAGGAGGAAGCTATCGTATTAGAAATGGTAAAGTGGAAACCCTTGCTTTTGGAGGCCAAGAGATTGATTTCAAGGGTTTGGATGGTGTAACAAAGAAAGCCACCGCGTACTGTTTTGCAGTGGGTAGTCCTTCAGAGACCGGTGATGCTCTTATGTGGATACGTCCAGCTATTGCTGGAATAGGTGTGCTTGATGGTTACATCGCAAAGAAACAAGGGAAATTATTCACTGCTTTGTTTCAGATGACGCTTATTGATCAACCTGCGGGGTACTTATATAGCTATGTCACAGGTATTCCATTGCCAGGTCTGAATGTCTGGGAGGATAAAAGTGACATTTATTTTTCAAAGAATGATCTCGGTCGCAAGACACTTTTTATTTCTAGTTTTAACCTTGAAACAAAAAAGTTCACCGACGTATACAATATCGGTGCTACCGAAAATGTTTGGCCGGCGCAATTTTGGTCATCCTATGCAAACAACCCATCCACAGGAGAACGCTATCTAAAGATCGTTAAAGGTGGCATTCATTCTGTTGTTGCGGTTTCCAAGACAAATTCGGAACAGTTGTTTGTAATACCGACAACGTTTTCGGAATTTCAAAAGACAGGAGTGTCCCTTAGAAACACGATGTCCCGTCAGATGGCATTGTTTGGTGTAGTACCAGACAAGACATTTGAAGGAATTGGTGTTTGGAAAGGTGACGGCTCTCGGTCAGAGGTGTTGCTCCAAAAAGGGCAGACTTTGCCGAGTGGAAGGGTAATAAAAAACCTTCATAATCCCGCTCTCAACACTGCTCTCTTTAGCACATCAAACTGCACATCTGTTGTGCCTACGTATCAGGTCGACAGTGCAAAGCTGGATGTGCTACTTGAGATTAAAACTCCTTGTGTCACGGAATACCCTAAGGTTTCGATCGAAGGGTCTATGGTGACGCTCAAGGGATTTGATTTCACTCTTGGGTCTACTGATAAAATCGAGGTTAGCTTCGGTGCGTCAGGGAAGACTCAGGCTCTGAATGTGAATACAAACTCGCTTACGTTTTTGGCACCTGCTGGATGTAATGATCCGTGCGATGTTCAGATTGTGAGCGGGAAATTCACCAGCAACATCGTCCGCATCAAGTTTGAGCGCGGACCGATTTCTCAGCCGGAGATCAAAGCAATCACCGATCTCAATGGTGTTGTTGGTTCTGCCTCACCTGGCAAACTAATGACGCTGTATGGTCTCAACGGATGTTCGGTAGTGACACCGATACCACTCATCACCCCATTTCCTGTAGTTGTAAACGGAGTTCTCCGAGACGACTCTGTGAATGGGTGTAAGGTTTTGGTTGACGGTACTGCCGTCGGACTCTACTTTGCATGGACTGGTCCAGATGGTAGTAGTCAGCTGAATTTCTTGGTTCCTTATGGTATCACCGAGGGAAACCACGAACTAGTGCTTCAAAAAACGGAGCTTCGCAATGGTGTATTTAATGTCATTGCAACCTCAAAACCGTTCGTATTTAAGGTTGAAAGTGTCAACCCGACATTTTTCAAGCCCTACAACTACGATATCACTTTGAGCGCTCCACCTTATGCGGAAGACGGTCAACCGGTGTATGTATCACCGACACATCCTGCACATCCGGGCGACGTCCTCGTGGCGTATCTCTCCGGTGGAGGAAAAACCAGTCCAATGCTTCCCGAACGGAATGCGGGGACTGCGCAGTTCCTCCAAACAGTCGAAATCTGGATTAACAATGTTCCATGTACCGTGCTATATGCAGGTACACAGAATCAGTATCCAGGGCTCGAACAGATCAATTTCCAACTTCCCAACGTTTCTTCCGAGGGGGGTTCGGTCACCTTGAAGATCAAAGTGGGTAACTCTGTAAAGGAGTTCAAACTCAACTTTGACTAATGTACAAATGCAAGAACGGACACGCGGTCCGGACGCCGGGAGCTTACGAGCTCCCGGCATTTTGTTTCTGATGCTTATCCACAGTTTTGTATTACGGTACGCACCTTTACTAGGTTCGTGATATAATTTTTTCTATGGAAACAACTAAAAAAATTATATTCAGTATTGTAATCGTATGTTTAGTAGCCGGAAGTGCTACAGGTGCTTTCTATCTTTTTAAAAAATACTTAGTCAAAAAAGAAGTTGCTCCTGAACTAGTCACTACAGTTGCTTCAACCAGTCCCGAAGCCGTGATCCCTGGATACAAGCAAGATACCTCAATGAAGATCCCTGAAATATTTCCGGATGGTTTGATACCAAAAGACGATATTATATTTATAATCACATCATTTAGTGTGGCTCAAGAGGGAAACAGTCAGTACACATTTAAATATCAAAGTAAAAAAAATATTACAGAGACATTGAAGTATTTCAATACATATCTCAAGGGTTCAAATTGGCAGGCAATGTATAAACCAGAAATAAGTACCACTTCCGCAGTGATTACATCTAGAAAAGGTGAAAATGAAAAGTTATCTATAACAATTAGTAATCTTGGTGGAACGGTTGTAGATGTAACATATATAAAATAAACATGAATTACAACTTTTCTTTCAAAAAAATATTTGTTTCGGTTGCGTTTGTTTTTGCTTTTTTTGCGATATACTTCACCTTTGTTTCTGTTGTGTATGCGCAAACATGTCAAGGGTCTCCTAGTCCAGAAGGACAGATATATTTTACAAATCCACTAGGTAGTTATAGAACCTGTCCAGCAGGTTATTGTGGGAGTATGTTTTGTACCACTGACGTTCAAACTTGTTACTATTCTGGTTGTGGCTGTACTCCTACCGGCTGGTCATGTAGTACACCTTATTGTTCCACATATCCTTTGTATAGTCCTAGTTGTGACACTAGCACATGTACTCCTGCAAATCCTGATGGATCTTGTGGTGGTGGAGGAGGTGGGGGTGGTGGAGGAGGATATTGTGGAGACGGCTCTTGTAACAACGGAGAGACAAACAGTAGTTGTGCTACAGACTGTCCAGCCGCAACAAATTTTAGTATTGCACTTACACCAAGTACCCGCACTATATACAACAATGGCGAGTATGGTTCCTATACTGTGGAAGTAACACCCAGTCCATGGCAAAATGGACAATATTATGCAATTTCTTTTGTGACTTGTCCTGTAGGTTTAACTTGTCAGGGTGGAGGTGACACCACTACCACATCTTCATATTCTGATACAACATGGGATGGTATAGATTATACAGTTTATAACAAGGCAACTAGAGCAATCCAAGTAACCCCTTATAAATCAACTCCACCTGGTACATATAGTTTTGTTGTGCGGGCAACAAAAAATGGTGTTTCGAAAGATGTTACTGGTTACGCTATAATAACAGCACCAAATGCTTCATGTACTTCAATTTCAGTACCAAGCTCGGTTTCCCCAGGTCAGTCCTTTAATGCAACAGTAACTATGTATAATAACGGTTCAATATCTTGGTTAAATGGAGCGTATGGAAGTGCTCGTGATGGTGCGTTTACATATCCACGACCTGATGCTGCTACAACGTGGGGTTCTGGAAGTGGTCAGTTTATCCCACAGACAAATTATTATGATACTACAAGTGTAGCTCCTGGCTCCTCATATACATTCACAATTCCATCTATTGCACCAACAACGCCAGGGTATTATAACTATTCAACTCAAATGTATCACTATGGATCTACAGTATCAGATCAATACTATTTCGGTGCTATATGTAATGGAGGAACTATTACTGTAGGCACCCCTTCCGCTCCGGCGGTCACTATGACTGCTCCCACATCGGCCACAGTTGGTAGTTCATTCAATGTTTCGTGGACTGCATCCAACTCAAGTAGCGTGGTGACTTCTGCGTCAATAATGCCACCAACTGGCTGTACGATGAGTTCAAATACAGCTCTTGTATTATCTGATTCTCGTACTGTTACATGTAGTTCCACTGGTACCAAGACATTTCAAATCACTGTTCAAAATCTAGTAGGTACTCAAGCTACCGTATCAAAATCTGTTAGTATTACCGATATTCCTCCACCTACAAACCCAACAGCTTCATGTCCATCACCGGGTACAGCAGGGTCGGTATCATGGACACTTCCTTCTGGGTACACTCAAGCGTTATTGAGAGTGCAAGATAACGCAAGTAGTCCGGCATGTAGTACTGGAACAAACCAGTTATGTACAGGAGCTTATACTGGTACGAGTTATAGTTTTAACCAGTCAAGTGCTCCTGCAATGGTTCCAGGGCATACCTATAGCTGGTGGGTACATACGTATAATGCATCTTTAGGTCAATATAGTTCGGCCGTAGGAGGTAATTTCACATGTATAGCACCTGTTGTTCAGTATACTCTCACGGTAATTAAAACTATTGGGGGAACCATAAGAACCATTGATAATAATATTTCATGTGGTACTACTTGTTCACGTCAGTATGACCAAGGATCTTCGGTAACTCTCCAAGCTGTTCCAGATACTGCATATTGGAGATTTGTAGGCTGGGGAGGTGCATGTAGTGGGCAGGGAACAGGTAATTGTACGCTTACTATTGGTGGAAACGTAGCTGTAACAGCGCAATTTAGACCAAAATCACTCTTATACCAGGAATTCTAAGACCGTTTTTAAACCAAATCGTCTCACAAAAAGCCCATCAGGGCTTTTTGTGAGTTTACTCATAAAACAGCTGAAAATTCACTCCACCTAACTTGCTACTTTATGGCTTTATAAAGCCATATTATTAACAAATTTCAAAAAAAGTACTTGACAAAAAGGGTAGGGGCGTGCTAGAGTATTAGGGACTCAGACAGTATGTTTGAGTCTTTTCATTAGGGTCAAATCACCCTTCATTCCGGATACGTCAGAATTACCACTTAAAAAACGTCTTATTTTAAATTTTACAGCTATTAGTTTGTTTATGGTCTTCTCGACTGTTGCAGGTGTTCATACTCCAGTGACTGTCACAGAAGCTCCTACGATGGAGATTCAGGTACAGAACCAAGCTCTTAGAAAATCAAATATAGAAAAGAAGATGTCTACAGAGGAATATGTGCGAAACCATTTCGCCGATACTCCGATCCTTGCAGAGATTGCACGATGTGAATCTCAGTTTCGTCAGTTTGATACAAAGACTGGTGAAGTATTGCGAGGTGTGGTAAATGATCATGACGTCGGTGTGATGCAGATCAACGAGTATTACCACCTTGAAACTGCTGAAAAGGCAAACATCAATATCTATACACTTGAAGGAAACCTTGAATACGGCCGAAAGCTCTATGAGAAATTCGGTACGGATCCATGGAATTCATCTAAGCCTTGTTGGGGTAAAAAAGTTCAACAGCTTGCTGTCGAAGTAAAAGCCTAAACAAACTCAAAAACAAAAAACTCTCTTAATGGGAGTTTTTTGTTTTTATATATAAAAAAGTAATAGATCTACTATACTAGACACCTTCGTATCTAAAGTAAATTATCGTCAAAATCAGAGATGTAACTGATAAGTGATTTTTATTAAAAATATAAATACATGAAATAAAATAAAAAGAGATTGTTATAGGGAAGAGCAGGGGGTTAGATTTTTTCCGTAGATATTTTTTATTTTATTTTTTTTAAAGTTCTGAGTATTTGCTTGTTATATATAGAGGGAAGGATTATACTGATGTCGCACAATATATCTTTTGTGCAGGTAAGCGAATAGTACGATGTATTATATAAAGCTTGGGATTACGTAATAGAAAAATCTTCTAAAGGCTCTACATATCTATCAATACAAGATATTCCCCTGTTATGAGATGCATGAAAAATGTACCCCCC
>DBEI01000017.1 GCA_002294445.1 Patescibacteria group bacterium UBA910 | reverse complement strand
TATTTTCATTCTATTTTTTAATATAACACCTTTTATAAAAAGAGTCAATATACATTACTTTGTAATCAAAACCTTCCTTTGTCCTCCTTCCGCTTTAAATATGATTTCATCACTAACAACCTTGTCTTCATTTGTACAAATCGAATGGATTTCAGAAATCCCACTAAATCTATTCTTGGGTTGAGCTAAGGCATCAAGTTGACTTTTGATTTTTTTGAAAAAAGATTCTATAACATCAACCTGTGGTTTTGTAAGCATGTTGTCTTTTTCCATTTTTTCTAACAGATTCAATGAAATCTCAATATAATGAGACATAATCCAAATACGCTGTGACTGAGCTACCCCTGAAAGTTGAAAACGTTCAGCCAACACATCAACATCTTTAATCGCATTACTATCGAGCAAAACCTCCAAAAAAATATCTTCTAAATTAGAAACTGTTTGTGAAAATTTTCTATATTCCGCTGAATCACCTGAATGATTTTCATGTGCCCTTTCATAACTCTCCAGATCCACTGCATTTTCATGAACCCATCTCCTGTGCGCTTGTGTAATATTTTTTATTTCATCATCTTTATATTCTTTTGACTTCACTTGTATAAGATTCATGATGAAACTATCCACATCTTGAATAATTTCAATCAAATCTATTTTATGTTGAGCATCCAAAAAATCATTAAAATAAAAAGCAGGAATTGTTACAGGAGATAGTTCATGTATTTTTTTACGAGCACGAACAAATCGTACTACTGATTTTACACCTTTTGTGTTAAGAGATTCATCAAATGTTTCAGCTCCAAGACGCCCCATTCTAATCAACTGCTCGTCATTCTCAGTCAATGCAAACTCTGCAGCATAAGCATGCACATTTTGCATCAACTTCATTTTAAAGTTACGCAACAAATCATCAATCTCTTTATCCGTTAATGATACGCAGTACTCTGTAAATGTATTCATCACCTGAGCAAAAGCTGTTACATCTTTGATGTCAGCGCGCTTAAGTGCCTTAATAACAAGGCGTTCCAGTTTTTTATTACCCACAATCGCATTGTATGCTGCTTCAAAATAACTAACTCTCTCTCGAGGGGTTAACTCTTCAGGACGACTAACCTTACTGTCTGGAATAGAGCGTAATGTACGATCAGCTGTTGTGCGTGAATATGTATCCTGTGTAGGGATTGTAATCTCTGGAAGCTCAGGTTTTTCTGGTTGCGGTGCGGGAAATTTTTCCATATATAAAATCATACCTAAATTTTATTAAATCTGCTATAGTTCTATTTATATGATTGATACAAAAGAAACCCTTACAGGACCCCTTTCCATTTCAGGTAAAGGGACTGGATATTTTTCTATTCCTGCAAAAGAAGGGACAATTGATGAAACAATCGAAATACAAAAAGAATTTTTAAATAAAGCATTTCCTGGAGACACCGTAGAGATACGTCGACGACCAGAACTTCTCTGGGGTAAAGTCCAAGGTGAAGTACTCAAAGTAGTCTCTCGTGCGCGCATGGAATTTGTAGGTACTGTCGACAAACACGGTGACATGTTTTACCTCATCCCTGACGATCGTCGGATGTATACAGATATTGTTCTCGAAAAAGGTAAGCTCGGTTTTTCAGAACCTGGCATGAAAGTAGTAGTCAAGGTCACAAGTTGGAATGAGAAACAACCTGCACCTGTCGGAGAGATTATTCGTGTTATCGGAAAAAAAGGTGAACATAACACTGAAATGCAAGCGATCGTCTACGAGAAAGGATTTCAAATTGAATTCCCTACTGGAGTCGATGAAGAAGCTGAGCATATAAAAAACGAAGAAGCAAAACCAGAAATAATTGCTGAGCAGACCAGGGTACGTCGAGACATGCGCGATACACTCACCTTCACCATCGACCCTGCAGATGCAAAAGATTTCGACGACGCCCTCTCTATAAAAACCATAGAACCAGATTTATATGAGATTGGTGTGCATATTGCAGACGTATCTCACTTTGTTCGACCAGGAACACTTCTCGACGCTGAAGCACGCAGGCGCGCTCTTTCTGTGTACCTTGTAGACCGTACTATACCCATGCTTCCAGAAATCCTTTCAAACGATCTTTGTTCACTCAACCCTCATGAAGATAAATACACCTTCTCTGCAGTCTTTCATGTTACTCGGGGCGGTGAAGTAAAGGATAAATGGTTTGGTAGAACAATCATTCACTCTGATCATCGATTCACATACGAAGAAGCTCAAGAAATACTCGATAAAGGCGCAGGTATACACCACGATGAGCTTTCTGTTATGAGAGAAATTGCACAAATTTTTGAAAAGAAAAAATTTGAAAATGGTGCAATTAACTTTGAAACCGATGAAGTAAAGTTTGTGCTCGACGAAACCGGTAAACCAATCCGAGTATACCGAAAGGAACGTAAAGATACTCATCGTATGATCGAAGAGTACATGCTCCTTGCAAACCGCGAAGTAGCTGAGTTTATATACAAATCGCAAGATGGTAATGCAAGTCGTAAGGGTGCACAGTCTGTTTACCGTATTCACGACGCTCCAAATAAAGAACGTATTGAAGATCTTGCCACATTTCTCAAAGCACTTGGTTTTGAACTCAAAATGAAAGATGGTGAAGTAACTGCAAAAGATATCAATACCTTACTTCGACAAGTCGAAGGTACACCAAATGAAGAACTCATCAAAACAGCGACTATTCGCTCAATGGCAAAAGCAATTTACTCAACAAAAAATATCGGACACTTTGGCCTCGGATTCACCTACTACGCACACTTCACTTCACCAATTCGTCGTTATCCCGACCTTGT
>DBEI01000033.1 GCA_002294445.1 Patescibacteria group bacterium UBA910 | reverse complement strand
CTTGGCAATAATCGGGATCAGTGCAGGCATCGAAGGATCAAATTCGAGATAAAACGAAATTGTGCTGTAGAGATCGATTCTTTGAAGAGTAGCCATCGCCAACTCGGTTCGAGACGCTTCAGTTTCATGACCTAGTTCGTGATCTTTGACAATCTTTGCAATCATCACCCGGAGATGTGATACGCGAGGAGTGTCTAGACGGAGAATCTTGCGTATGTTCATGTTAGTATACTTGAAATCTTCCATATCCATTGTTAAATGGACATTTGTCATCGTAACTAGTAACCAACCTTGAATAAAGCAATCATGCTCGTGATAATACCGGTCAGGTTCGAATGAAAATTCACGAACCTGAAAAAGATCATTCGGAAGTTGGTCCTTGGGAACACATTTGATACGTAGATCTCCACAGTAAAGTCCTCCTTCGGTCTCGGCATATGCTAAGTATTCTCTTTCAAAGTTTAGCATATATTTCACACCTTCACTGAGGAGATTTGTTTGTCCATCTGAGATTATGATTTCATCTCCGATAGACAAGCATTCCTTGGCTTCGATGCCGGAGTAGATTGGAAAAGCTACGACACCTTCATTATACTGAAGATGCCTAGTCTCTTTGGGGTATCGTCCATCATTGATGCTAACGATAACTCCGACGTCGTCTTGCAGGTATTCTCGCTGTTTCACCGGAACCGGATCGCTCGTCATTGCTTGGATAATCGAAAGATAATTGAACATCCGTTTAACTTCATTATCCAAGCCGGGACCGTCGACGCCTCCTCTCACTTTGAGGTTATATCCGCAAAAGTGTCTCGTAACTAGGGTACTCTTTGACATTTTATATTGTTTTAAAAAAAATATTATCTAATTTAGTTAATCAAATTTATATAAATATATATAAGTATGACTTTTCTATTTTATTATGACAATTCTATGACGTCTCCTTCCTCATTTGGTTTTGTAGCAAGATATAGTATTTTGGGATCTCTAAGCGAAGGTCCATTCAAACTGTCTACTGTTATTTTTTGGAACTTAATTAACGCCCAAAGTCCAACAAATTCGTTGGCTCGAACATAAAAAAGACGCTTGGCATCGTCACTAAAAAATCCACTGGCGACGCAGTGTTTACCTTCGTGGAAGTAAACAAGGTTCGCCATACCGTTTGATCCATTTTCTGGCTGTGCGCCTACAATTTGAAACCATTCAGTTTCAGTAGGTTTGAGTTTGATTAAATTCCATGTGCGGCCAGGATGATACGGTGCATCTGCATTGTATATCATAAGTCCTTCATAACCATGCTGTAAAAACAAATCAAGATTCTGTTGAATATCTTGAGCTGTATTTGCATGATTGGCAAAAACGAGATATACCTGAGGACCGGTTTTTACCCAGTTGCCACCAGACTGTGTCCAATGCACAACCTCGGTATCAATATGTATTGCGGTTGTCAACAAATTGTATCTTTCAAGTGCCGTAAGCGATGGAGCAATACATGTAAATACGTGAAACTCTAGGACGTCCACGAGTGCGCGGTTACGGATCGTCGCTTTCCCAGTACCTCCGTAGGATTTGGCAGCACCAGGTATCTTACCTAGTTGCATAGGTACAAGTCTTCCTATGTATGGATTTGCATTGGATACTTGCTTAGAGGAAAGATGTTGCATCAAGCCCTCAGGAACTTTGTGTATGTAAAGTTCACCATCCAATACTATACCAGGCGGTAGTTTTTTAAAAATTTCTTTCAAACTATCTTCGAAGTGTTTAGCAATCGGATGGCAAATACCCTGGCGTGTCTGCATCAAGACGCGGTCTCCGCGAAGAAAAGCCATTAGACGCATTCCGTCTAATTTTGGCTGCACGAACACGTTATGATGACCAAGTTTGCATAATTTTTCAACTATATCTTCGACACTTTTGCCATCGTAGGCAAGCATTGGTTCAACATTTTCTGTATTCTCTGCCTCAGATGCAAAAATCTCGCTTTCTGATGGTTCGCGAGTATTGATCCAGGGTCGCATATGATCTTTGACGATCATTGGACGAAGTTGACTTATGCCTTCCAAAATGCCTTGTTCAAGTTGAGTTCGTTTTGCTTTTGCTTCGATCGGTGTAATGTATATCTGCGCTGTTACATACAAATATCGATCTTCTTCTTTAGAAGGAAAAGTATATACAAGTATTGGTCCATCTTTTGATGTATGATGCCATTCCAGACATTGCTGACCTCGGAGCAAAGTTAGAACGTGCCCTATATAGCTGGCCAAGAAAGTTGGTTTTGGTATTAAATCAGAAACTGCCTTGATGTCACCTCTGGATTTTGACGACCGAATGCTAAATTTAACCCTTACCATGACATAGCCATTACCTGGGGTCAAATCTGTGTAATCGTATCCGGCATTTGCGATAAAAACCATATAGGCACTTGCTGTACCATGTATTGGCAAAAAATGATGAAATTCTATTGTAGGAGTGAAAGCGTAAGCTGAAGGTCCGTGCTTTGAAACGTCCTTCCACGCGTCAATGGCCAAATTGTCAATCGGAAGAAACTTCATTTTATTATTCTACAGTTTCTAATATTTTTTCAAGCTCTATTAAAGATGTACCATTTTTCAAAACAGATATATCTCTGTCTAATCTTTGATTCTTTTCAAGTATGCGAGGTCTAGAATTCGTTATCGAAAGTGAAGTTAGATCTTGTAGGTTTTGTGAACAATTTACAGTATGTATACTATGATCCGTCAAAGATGTTATATTATGTTGAAATCCAAATAAAGCTCTATTACAACAAGCACTAAAATTAAATAGTGATTTTATTTCCAAAAAGCACTCAGCCCGGCTTTTACCTGTCTCCAAAGCAAGAATGTCAAGAATGACATCCATATCTCCCCATTGTCTGCAACATGCTGTACAAAAGCGAAGACCAAAATAAGCAGATGTAGAATCTTCAGGTTTACCGGGTTTTTGTAATAAGATACCCAGTATATACTTGTTTATAATAAATTCAGTTGTCATTTCTTTTTATTAATCGGTCTTTTATCTCAGTTAATAAAGATGTGATCTTTTCATCTGTATAATTATAAGGAATAGTTACTAAAATAATTCCAAAAATATTAGCTTGACAAGCTTTCATGTGATCTCTTGCCATTTGTTGATGAGTTGCAGTGATACCGCCAAATTGCGACACTCCAATATAATGCTGTTCACCTTGAAATTCAATACCAACTCCTATACTTTTCATGAAAATATCAATTTCCAAAGCTCGCTTTGTATCTGGATTAATTATACGGAGATCTTTATAATTATGTAACTGAACGACTCCGGGAAAAACTATACTACAAATGTTAGAACATCTTAAATGACCCCTACTAACATTAGCTGGTAAAGTTGTTGAAAAAGTTGCTCGAACAGGCGCATTTGAATCGTATTTTTGACGTTCTTCAGAGGTACTAACGTTAGAAGCAATTGAAGATACTGGTGCAGACATACAAAAATTCTCTGTACTTACTGGCAAAGGAATAGGTTGATCAACATTTTCTGGTTCAGGTAATATAAAATTTCGTCTATTTTGCGCTATTTTGTTGATAGATCTAAATATATATAATGCATATCCAAAAGTTATTACTAGAAATGCCAAAAAAAATAACTTCATTTATTTTATATATAAAAAAATATGGCATATATAGACGATAAATGGAAAATCGGAGAGACCAAGAATGCGATGCTATATGGTTTTGAACAAGGATCTAAAGAATGGTTAGCCGCAAGATGCATTGGTGCATCAACAATGTTGGCTGTTATGGGAGGTTCAAAATATCAATCAAAATATCAAACTATAAGTGGAATTACTCACCAAACTAAGCTTAATATGAATTTTACTATACTCAGGGGTTCAGTTGGTGAAAAATATATTAGAGACTATTTATCTAAGCGTAGTGGAATAATATATCGACAAATAGGCATGGCAGTTTCAAAAAAATATCCATGGATGCGTGCTTCGCCTGATGGAATATATGATCTTCCAGATGGAAAACTTGGAATTCTAGAAATTAAAGTTTTGACTAGTATACCACGATGTAATGAATTCATGAACGTAGCCATCAAAATTTTAGATGATAAACCATTATCTGAACCATATTTGTTTCCCGAACATTATCACCAAGTGCACTATACAGCTGGCGTTGTTGGTGCAGTAGAGATAACCTATGCTGTATTGATATGTGGATATAATGATATTTCAAGTTTAATCGTCATACAAACATTTCCATTCGACAAAGATTTATTTGAGAGGAAACACGTACCATCGGCCTTTGATGCATATAAAAGTATATTAACTAGGGACAAATTTGACAAAATTTTATATATGAATTAATAAAATGTTATTAGATGATAGCATCGGTCTTTCAAATAACAATATTTGTGCAAAACATTACAGTATTTGTAGACGATGCCTATCTGGCGAAGAGTGCGAATATAATACTTTTCCAAATGACGATTACTCTCATTGTTGCTTGGGAGAAATTGTCCTTTTAGAAGTAGATTCTGACTCAAAAGTCAAAAAAGTTACACACCGAAAAGACAGTCGAGAAATCAAGAAAATAAAGTCTTGTTTTAAAAATTTTTACGACAGAGATGTTCCAATCGTATTGGAATCTCCGTACGAGTCCGTTTTTACAATAGAAGAAAAACTTTATCCTTTACTTCTGTTAAGTTCAAATTTTATAGCTGCACTTATAAGTAAAGTTGACGACTTTTTTAAAACAAACGTCTATCTTGATTCTCAAGATAAGATAAAAATTTTAGAAAAAATCAAAAGTCAAGGATCACATGGAGTTCTTTACAGAGTACAAATATCAGATTTCTCAGAAAGTGTTATGGTAAAATGTACTGTTACCGACAAGCTTTCTTCCGAGAATTATGACGAAAAAAAACATTTGATTGCTTCTGATGTTAATTTAGAAACAGAATACAAAATGTGCCTTAAAGCAAAACAAATCTGTAAAAGCGGTATATGCGAAACGCATGGATTTTTTGGTCTTTACGTACCAAGTCACAAATCAGTAGTAACTTGTATGATCATGCACTCGTACAAACTCAATTTGCGTGATTTTTTAGCTTTAGACATGAACTTTCCAACTAGGTTAAAATTAACTAGTTGCATGATACGTACAGCTGCAAAAATTTTATTCAAACTTCATAGTAAATCATTGATTCATGGAGATATAAAATCTGAGAACATCTTTCTTTTGTCGGACGAACTAAGAACAGAATCAATGGAAACTTTGGTTTTTGGAGATTTTGGTTTATCCGCAGAAAAATCTGGAAATTACATTGCAATGTCAGACGAGTATCGTGCACCAGAAATCTGGCTAGGTTACGAATGGGGAACCCCTGCTGACGTATGGGGATTGGGATGTGTTGCGCTTGAAATGTTGACTGGAGGTTTTTTACATGTAGATTTTCCTGTTAAATGCGAGACTAAAGACGATTATATCAATTCAATCATATCTTTTTTTGGAATACCAAAAAGTCACAGTATTTCAGTGCTATTTGACAAACAAAATGTTGACAATCTTCCTATCGTACTTTTGATAGAAAGGATGTTATGCATCAATCCTTCAAAGCGTATAACTGTTAAAGACATTTTGGAAGACTCTTCGCTAGCATAATCGCAAATCTAAGATTTGTTTAAAATATCAATCTAATAATCATTGCTGTCCTAGGATATACATTGTCAACTTCATGATCGTCGATAGGCGAAGGTCCATTCGGTATTTGATTTTTACGAAATATTTTACAAAATTTATTTTGTTTTTGACCACTTCTAAGTGCAGTATTGGCAAAATTCGAATTATATAGAGATACCAAAGCAGCTAAGTTCTCTACATAGGCTATTAATACTCGCACGCCTTCTATTTTTCGAGATTGTATAGATTCAAATCCCCCTGTTATGTAACCAAATGACTCTTCCATTGATGTTTCTGGACTCTCAGCAAAAGCCAATCTAAATATATTGTCTTTAGATGATAAAATAAAATTTTTATCTTTATCTGCGATAACTACACAGAACGTCTCTTCTGGGATACCTATGCAACACATTTTTATTTTTCTATTTGAAGATTTTCAGCTTCGTGAATTAATTCGTCCCATTTCGGCGAATCTGGTAAAGTAATTGCATAACATAAAGTTTTAATATCATCAATTTCCCATCGTTTTTTGATATCTTTGGAAACTTCTTCGACATTTCCATATTTATAAATAATTACCGCGTGAATATAAGTTAACAAGTCATAACCAAGTTTAGCAATAAATCTATCTTTTTCTGTTACATTAAATAAAGGTATAAACAACAACAATGGTGTTAAAATTACTTTGGATAAATCCGGAAAAAAATTATTTGAAATGCGAGGAATTGACATATTAATACATAATTGCGTTAAAACAGGAACTAGGCAATATTTACCTTTACATGCACAATGAAGATTGAGTGGTATACCTCTTAATAAACTGCTTTCACTGAACGTCTTTAATTTAATCATCAAAGGTTGTATCATTCTCTGACTAATATCGTGAAGATTCCAGGTATTAATTTCTGGCCAGTATGGAGAAACGGTACCATCGGCTTGTTTGGGACCAAAATAATATGGGTTCATTTTATGATCTTTATAAATATTTTCTCAATAATTAAAATATAATAATTTTTTGAAATTATAAAATGTCAAACAATGTCGATCGTTCTCTTTGCAATCTCGGAATCGAAAAGGATTCGGCCGGTAGACACGTCGTCCAATTTGGGACAGGTGGTGGGTGCAATTCAGTCGTAGGATCTGAATTTTACAGATTGATGCTGATTTATAATCTTGTGAAAGGAAACTACGATCCCGAGAGTGAAAATTTCACTAGATTGCTCATCGAAGAAAATCAGTTTCATTTTGTTCCAAAAACCGTCAACATCGGTCAGGGTATCGTCTCTATCACTAGTTCTGGCCAGTGTTTTGTTTTTGATGAGATTTTGCATAGAAAAAAGTTGTCGGTTACGGTACCACAGCTAGATGAGTTTTTCGAAGGCAAGGATTTGTTTCTAACGGTCAAGTACACTCACTATGCTATGCACTACTTTTCAGTCGGTACAAATGTGTTGACTGTTCAAAAGCTAACGTCTCTGAGGCACGATCTGGCTTCGAACTTTTCACGCTGCAGTTCGACAATTTCCAAAGCAAAAGCATCTCCAGGTAAAAGAATTGCAAAAGTCATCGGAACATCGCTCGAAACCATTTTCGATCGGAAAGAGCCTGAAATAACTGTCAGTGCTGAGATATGTGTCCAGTTACTTTTGGGTTCATTGGCGTACGACGATCGTTCCAAACAAGAAATCTTGGCATATTCTCGATCTGTACTGAAATCCATTACCGAAGCTGAGAACTACGAAAACGCCGTCAATTTTTCGCTCTTGAAATCAGCGACTAAGATACTTGGTGAAGGAAGTGCAAATGCATTATTTGCAAAACTTAGCGAATATGGCTTGCATTTGTCTAGTTATGTAGACGTTGACCAAGAAAAGATCAAGGTGTGGCGCGATACCATCATTACAAACCTCGCTACCAGCTTGTTCAAAACAGGCGACAGGTGTGTGATTTGTCAGGAAAACTATCCTGACAAAAAAGATCACACATTGAAGAACCACGCTTGTCAATTTGATGTGCCGCCAGAACTTCCAACTTTGAAAGAAGTTCTGGGAAGTATTGGTAGATCTGATATTGATCCAAAAACATTGCTATCGGTTTCATGTTGTGGCGAAATTCCGATAATCAAGGCGTCAGTATTTGTTCCAACGACCTGGAAAGGAAATGGCGTCGCTGTTAATCCTTTTTACTTGAATTGGTTGACACGCGTTTCTTTCTATGCCTCGCTCGATCTGTCGAAATCTCGGATCTATGGCGCTCTTCAAAGATTTTATATTGCAAATGCCGGAAAGTATGATCCAATGCGCGTTTTTGCTCAAAATACTTCTATTCTGTCAGGTAACGACGCCTTTGGTGCAATTGCGCCAAAAAAGTTAATTACGCCTCACCCTTTTCAGGTAGATTACTTGGACAGATTTCTCACCCGAGCTTTGGCGCTGTACGAAAGTTATCGAGGTGTAGTTCCAGATACACCAGAAGACGAAACGGATTACAGCATGTCAAACTACGATCCAACAATAGTGGTTGATCGAGAAATTCTTTGGGAAGAGCTCGCTGTTCCAGGAAATTACACACAACTGACTGATTCTGTGATCAGCTATGTTTCGAATCTTGCTGATCGAATGGGTGAACCAGTTGGTATAAATGTGAAAAGTTTGATATTCAAGTATGCTTGTGCACATTCTACCAGTTACCAACAAGCGACACTTGAAAATGCCGTGAATTTCAACAACCTGAATGCCATCTGTGCTATTGCAGTATTGCGTGCACGCAAATTCACAAGATATCAAACAGGATCAGTCCGTCCAGAATTCAAGAACATTCAGACTGTTCTGTCACAAGGTAATTTGGAAGAAGTACTATGTGCACCTCCACAAATGGACAGTATCGAAGGCGAACTAGTATTGGATCCAAACGCACTTCTACTTGAGCGAAGTTTTACTGAACCTCGGCCAGATTCCGATGGTGGAACTCCTTTCTTTGATACACTTTCAGAACCATCTCCAAGCGCAGTTCGTCCACCTATTTTCCGACCTCCTTCTGCCATGTCACCAATGATGGTATCTGATGTTGTTACGCCGGATATCGTTTTCCTTACGTATCTGATTGACAGATTGTCAAAAAGCGAACAAGTCTCGGTTCACCAGAACGTTGGCAAAGTCGATTTGGACACTTTGCAAACCATTGCAGGATATGGTAAAACGACTACTGCCAAAATGGCAGGATGCTTGATCCGAGTCTTCAAAAACATGTATCCTGCTGCGGTGAATACTGGTTTGGAGCTTGTATACGTTTGTGATCACCCACTTGTTCGGTCAGAACTCTTCGAAGCCATGAAACTACTTGGACCTGCCAAATGCAAAGTTAGTTTGGCCACAGAAAACGAATGTGGTAAACTGACAATCGTCTCAAATTTCAAGATCAGTGTTCAACGTGGCAAGCGAATGGTCGAAGAAGATCCCTGCTTTCAGTGTCACGATCGTGACATATTTATCATGGGAAGTACCACGCTAGTTTATTACGTTCTTGGTCGCAAAGGAAGTGGTGTTTATGAAATGCACTGCGGCAACAAAAATGCTTTTGTTTTCATTGACGAGTTTGGTGCAAAAATTGGAAACCTTGAAGCAACAGAAGCATTGGCCGAAACAAACGGCGAAGAAGTTAAAATTGCAACCGAATTTCAAAAGTATGCACCATCACTCTTGCTACTTACCAATGCCACAACAAGTCTAACATTAGTCGGTGCCACACTTGTTCCGGGAGCTGTTATTCGAAACACCCTCAGTTGCTGCAGACGCCAAGTCACTATGCGTGTAGAATTTGGTGGCAGTATCTATGTAGCAAGTCAAGCAATCAGTGCTCGAGGTGAGAATATCAATCTTTGGCATACTTGTCCAGCAGATTTGACAGGAGATCTGTTCATTGGTCTTCAAAAACCACTCTTTCGACGCATGGTTGGACATCATGCCGCATTGCAATTGAGAGCTAAGATTTTGGACGTACTGTCAACAAGTCCTGAATTACATGGACGACTTTCGGAAATGCGGGAGTATCTCCATTATGATATTGGGATATTTGATGGTGATTCGGTGGCAAATTACGCAGTTGGGTTACTGTACTTGTTATATCTATACGCATTCAAATACGCTGGAAGCGCACCAAATCTCCGGCTATTATGCAAGGATATGATCGGTAGTATAGAGCCTATATTGAAGATTCCTATACCTCCGTTGGCACCATGGCCTAGATCTCATTTTCCGCGTTATTCGGAATCCTATGGAGTTGAAACTTACCCAGCACCACCTGCCTTTCTCGAAGCTTTTGGGATCAAGAATCGCTGGGATCGCAAGGTTTGTCCAGAAGCCGTGAAAGTTGTCCGACTAGAAGAACTATTGAAAGAACTTCCAGCCATCCAAGGTCCAGACAAAAAGAAAATCGCCGCTGAAATTGTCAGAATTTACCACGCAAATTCCGATTCTTATCTGTTTTCTGACAGTGTTATCAAACAAGTGAAACAGCTTGAAGAAGGTGGCGAAAAAGTTCCAAAAACTCCATGGACAACCATCGGATACGCAGTTCAATGCCTTCGAGAATCACTTGGTATTCATGATCGCAATGTTACGCTGATTCTTGATACCCATCCCAAAGATTATGCCTTGCGTATAATTGCGAAAATCTTGAACAAAAGTGTTCGTGAAACAGAAGAGCATGCTCGTCACATCATGACTACTGCTGGTAAAAAATACATGTCAGATTCGGCAGCGAATCAAGCTAGAATTGATGCATCGCTGAGACAGCAAAGCAGTGGTCAAACTACGACAACTACCGACCATCGATCAGAGACAACTAGTGCCCGTGTGGTTCCTATCACTGAACGACAATTGAGTATGATACAAGAAGATTTCCACGTGACTTCAAGCATCAATCCCAAAACGAATCGAGCATACATTGATCCAACTGCAAATATCTACGAAGAAGATGTGGTTGCTCAGTATTTGCTTTCATGGGATCTTGTTATCATTGAGAACAACTTATCAGAATACAAATTGCGCACAATATACAAGTTTGTCAAAGAAAAGCCAGGACGTGCTGCAATGGTAATTCTTGGATCGCAAGGTGCTTTTGGGATCAATGTCGAGAAAGCGACATGTGCGATTTTGACACCTCGAGCTGCTTGTACTGTAAGTGTCCCTACTCAACAACAGTACTTTTGTCGAGCAGGTAGAGAAGGAATGTCCGACGACGCAGTTTTGCCGCTAGATTATTTGTCGATGGTACGAATAACCGAAGAATGCATTCACGACACCTGTAGCGCACTTTTTCCGAATATTTATCTTGCGCTAAACAATTTCGACAAAATGAAGCAATGGTGCGAAAATGTAGACTCAGAATGTCACGCTGCTGTCAAAAATGAACACGATAAACTCTTCGAAGAGGTCAAAAAACTATCAAAAATGTACGCCAATTTGACCATAAACAACTGGTCAATTTTGGTTACCGACCCTCTGATCCTCAAAAAATTTCAAGAAATTGAGGAACGTAAGAACAACGTCGCTGACGAAATTACCAGGTATCGTTTCATTTCCATGCTTCTGCCAACACTGTTAAATCAGGGTAACAGTAATCGCGATTGTCAGATATTGTCGTTCTTCATCGGAGCAGTTCAGTACCATTTGCATGAATCTTGTGGCATTACAAGTCATTTCCTAGACTCAAACGAAGTTCTTCGACCGATATGGCCTAGGCGGTCTTCGTTGGAAAAGAGCGAAACCGAATTGCTATTTATCGCACTTCGAGAAACGTCTAGAATGTTCTCTCAAGCTAGAGATGTTTCGTCGTATGGACTTTTTGAAAAGTTTATGCTTTCGCGAATGTCCAACGGAGAATTTGTTGCAACCAAACTCATTGCCGAGATAGCTAGAAACGTTGCAATGAAAGTTTCTAACGCTCGATTAGTTGCAAATTAAAAAACATAGATATATAAAAATATATATAAAATGGCTGAACATATTGCTTTTTGCACCAGAACTATAGAATCATTAAAACAGAAATGTGTGGAATTTAGGAACTTTAAGTATCCAAAAGTTGTAATGCCCGAATTTGAAGAAGATTGTATCGAAATTAGCGAAGTAAAAAAGCGACTAGAAATATTAATTAGAACTAAAGCTTGTGTATTAAAGATGCTTGAGTGTGCGAATAAGGACGAGGACGCTATAACGGAAGCAGGTTATGCTGTATCTATGGCTATAGGCGATACAAAAAAATTATTGTCAGATGATGAAGCAAAAATTACACCTAAAGAAAAAGAAGAAATAAAGAAACATTTAAAAACTTTATCCTCGCTACTTAAACAAATTTGGTCTTATGATAATGAAAATTCAAGTTACAGGAATCGATGCGAAATGGACGTGGAAATCTTAGATGAAAAGATAAAAGAGTATGAAGATTTTTCTTCACTATACAAAAAAGATAAATAAAAATATATATATTATATAAAATGGCTGATTACATTCATTTTTGCACTAAAACCATAGAATCATTAAAACAGAATTGTGAGAAATTCAAAGAAATTAAATATCCAAAAGTTATAATGCCCGAGTTTAGAGAAGATTGTATCACACTTACTGAAGTAAAAAAGCGACTAGAAATATTAACCGGGACTAAAGCTTGTGCATTAAAGATGATTGAATGTGCGGAATTGGATTCTGCGTCTATGGTGGAAGCATCTGAAACCGTATCTAGGGCTATATACAATACAAAAAAGTTAATGTCGTTCGATGATGAAAAAATCACACCTGAAGAGGACAGAGAGATCAAAAAACTTTTGTTAACTATGGCCGTACTGGAAAAGCAAATTAATGGTTATTTTAATGAAAATTCAAGTTACAGGAATCGATGCGAAATGGACGTG
>DBEI01000027.1 GCA_002294445.1 Patescibacteria group bacterium UBA910 | reverse complement strand
GAAGTGGTCATACCTGCACCGGCACCAACACCGACACCAACAGCTGTCGTTTTGGAGGAAACTCAAAAACAATCCGGATTTGCCAAACGGAGCGATCCGGTAAAGCAGGATGCTCTTAGGAGCGAACGGCGAGAGGGGTGGAAAGCTGGACTCCCTCAACCTGAAACAAACACGGGGAACTGTTGGGAGGAAACTCATCCGACAGATCCTATTGGTTGTCTTGCGCAACTTAAGCAGTTTATCAATCAAGTTAAGTCTGATAAGAGTTTTACTTCTCAGGAAATTAGACTGAAGGTTAAAAACCTTAATCTAGACAAAGAAAAGCTTGAAAAACTGCAAAAAGATGCTGAGAAGGTTGTAAAAACTCAGCAGACGTTGGTAAGATCTCGTGCAAGGGCGTCGGTGGGTCGCCTTGTGTGTAGTAAACTTTGGGTCAGTGAAGAAAATGCTGGTCCAGGATCTCAGTGGAATCCCAGTGTCACACTAACAATTGTCAACAACACTGGTATGGACATTCAATCAATTGCTCTGAGTGATAAAGGGGTAATTGTTGAAAATTTGTGTTCCGGGGGTACTATCATCATCCATCGAGGGTGGAATGGTAATATGAACGGCCAAAACTTCAGCTTTATCGCAATTGCTGATGTTATGGAAGGAGGTACTCCACGAAAGTATCTCTGGAAGCAATCGGCCTACATATATCCAGGTGGGAACGCTCAGTCACAAGAGTGGATGCTCACTCGGGACAACCGGCAGTATGGGGGGTATTGGTAAAATGTTCCTTTTGGGGCCCGGCGTACGCCGGGCCTTTTTCTATGCTAAAATAGCTTCATGATTGATAAAAAAATACTCAACAATCTCAAAGAGACACAAGATTTTGCACGAGATTTTGTGCTTAGTTTATCTCCACAAGAAAATGAAGCAACAATACTTGGACTGTATGGTGATCTTGGTGCAGGAAAGACATCGTTTACTCAAGGTATCGCACAAACCCTCGGTGTTTTAGATACGGTGGTTAGTCCTACATTTGTGATTGAAAAGATATATACACTCAGTAATCAAAAATTTTCTCACCTTATTCATATCGATGCATATCGTATTGAAAAAGTAGAAGAGATGCTTCGTCTCGGGTGGAAAGATATTATTTCAAATAAAGATAATCTTATTGTTGTTGAGTGGCCAGAACTTATTGATTCAATTATGCCACCTCATATTAAAATTAAATTTATGCATATATCAGAAAACGAACGAGAAGTTTCAATAGAATACATACATGACTAAAAAAGAAACACAAAAGAAAACACTTGTACTCCTCGATGCTCACGCTATTTTGCATCGTGCATATCATGCACTTCCAGACTTTATGTCGACAAAAGGGGAGCCGACAGGTGCTCTCTATGGTTTTTGTACATTGTTGTTAAAACTCATTAAAGAATTAAAACCGGATTATATTGCAGCATGTTACGACTTGCCTGAGCCAACGATGCGTCATGAGGTATATGATGGATATAAAGCAGGAAGAAAAGAAACAGATGCTGCACTAGTTGCTCAGCTTGAGCGATCAAAAGATATTTGTACAGCATTTAATATACCTATTTACTCATCTCCAGGTTTTGAAGCTGATGATATGCTTGGTACGATTGTTGAACAAACAAAAAACAATAAAGATCTGGATGTAGTGATTGCGTCTGGAGATATGGATACACTTCAGCTTGTGTCAGGTACTAAGGTGCGAGTGTATACCTTAAAAAAGGGAATTAAAGATACGGTGATTTATGATGAAGATGCAGTGAAGGAGCGTTTTGGTTTTGGGCCAGAGCTTTTGCCAGATTATAAAGGTCTTCGAGGAGACCCTTCCGATAATATTATTGGTATTTCAGGAATTGGTGAAAAAACTGCAGAAATTTTGATTACAAACTTTGGATCAATCGAAGATATGTATGAAGTACTCAGTAAACATCCAGAGAAATTTGAAAAAGTAGGGATCAAGGGCAAGACCCTTGAAAAGATTCAAGGAGGAAAAGACGAGGCGCTCTTTTCAAAAATGTTGGCAACGATCAGGCGAGATGGACCGGTGCACTTTAGCTTACCTGAAAAAGAGTGGATTCCTGGAGTGGATCAAGACAAGGTTACAAACCTGCTTTCAGATTTAGATTTTAGAGCCTTAAAAAGTAAAGTTGCAGAAGCATTTTCTTTTAGTGTTTCTGCGGAGCAGGTAGAAGCATCGCCAGAAGATATAAAAATTGCAAACTTGTTGTTTTGGGTTATTGATTCAAATAAAACAAATCCAACAATCGACGATATTCTTTCGTATACAAAGACACATACCATTACAGATGCAATCAAAGTGTTTGAAGGCATTATCAAAGATCAGAATCTCACGTTTGTGTGGGAGGAAATAGAGAAACCGTTGATACCTATTACCAATCAAATGTGTGAAGTGGGTATTAAAGTTGATGTGAATGTACTTAAAAAACTTTCAGAAAAACACCACAAAACTCTCGCGGAACTCGAGACTAAAATATGGAAAGAAGCAGGTGAAGAATTTAACATTGCTTCACCAAAACAACTCGGTGAAATACTCTTTACTAAAATGGGTATTGCTGTAAAAGGGCAAAAAAAGAATGCTTCAGGTGGGTATTCAACAAAAGAATCAGAGTTAGAAAAAATGAAAGAAGAGTATCCGATCGCTGGATATGTTTTGCAGTATCGAGAGCTTGCAAAGTTGTTGGGAACGTACATTGATACCATTCCTCAAATGGTAGATGCACACGAACGTCTCCATGCTACTTTTTTGCAAAATGGCACAAGTACAGGACGCATGGCTTCAGCAAACCCAAACCTTCAAAATATTCCAAATAAAACAGATATTGGACGTGAAATACGTACTGCATTTGTTGCAGAAAAGGGTAGTGTGCTCGTGGCATTTGATTATTCGCAGATTGAACTCCGTATCGCAGCTTTCCTTTCGGGAGACGAAAAACTCATCGAGATTTTTAAGAATGGACAAGATGTACATACTGAAGTGGCGAGTCGTGTGTTTGGTGTGCCAGCAAGTGAAGTGACAAAGACGATGCGAAGTCATGCAAAAACTATTAATTTTGGTGTGATGTATGGTATGGGAGTGAATGCACTTCGGGCGAATATGGGAGTAAATAAAGAAGAGGCTCAAGAGTTTTTGGACGGATATTTCAATACATTTTCAGGTCTGGCTCAGTATCTCGAGCAAGTAAAACGGGATACTGCACAAAAAGGATATACAGAAACATTTTTTGGTCGTCGACGATATTTTCCAGAAATACATTCAAAGCTGCCATTTATGAAAGCACAAGCAGAACGCATGGCTATCAATGCACCAATACAGGGAACTGAAGCGGATGTGATAAAGCTGGCAATGATACAGGTACAAGAATATTTGAAAAAGGAAAAACTTGATACAAAAGTGCATCTTCTTTTACAGGTGCATGATGAGCTTGTGTATGAGGTAGAAAAAGATGTGTTAGACAAAATCGCACCAGTGATCAAGAACATAATGGAAAACGTGATTGATCCACAAAAGACAAGTGGGGTGGTGTGTGTGGCGAATGCGTCAGTGGGGGATAATTGGTCTCATATGAATTCTATATAACATGCTTTATTTTCTTTACGGCACAGATACAATAGAATCTCGCAAGAAACTCCAGGCACTTTTGGCGTCTTTAGTTAAAAAGCGACCTGATGCAGAAGTCTTTCGACTCAAAGAAGATAATTGGAGTGAGGCTACATTTCAAGAGCTTTTGAATGCCCAAGGTTTGTTTGATCAGAAATATATTGCAGTGCTGGATGGGCTTCTTGAATACAAAGAGTCACGTGACCTTGTGTTGGAAAATGTAGAAGCTATGCAGAAATCCACACATGTGTTTTTGATGATTGAGCATAATCCAGGGAAAAAGGTGGTAGAGGAAATTGAAAAACACGCAGAAAAAACACAAGAGTTTGCACGTCCTGAAAAAAAGAAAGAATTTTTTAATACTTTTGCTCTTGGAGATGCGCTTGGTAATAAAGACAAGAAGTCTTTGTGGGTGGGTTATTTAGAAGCATTAAGACAAGGCATCAGTCCAGAAGAGATTTGTGGCGTGCTTTTTTGGCAAGTAAAAAATATTATGCTTGCTCTGCATACAAAAAATGCAAGTGAATCAAAGCTTTCTCCTTTTGTTGATTCAAAAGCTCGAAAGTTTGCAAAAAACTTTACAGGAAAAGAGTTAAAAGAAATTTCAGGTGCGCTCGTAGAAGCTACAGAAAAAGTAAGAAACGGAGAAGGAGAGATGGAGGTATTGTTGGAGAGGGTGGTGCTTAAAATCTGAAAACACTAGTCACTGTGATGTGGCTGGTGTTTTTGTAATGTGTTAGGATAACATGCAATATCATATATGAATGCAATATTTTACCCTGGGTTAGGAGAAACAAAAAAGCACTACAAGTCGTTAGTAAAATATCTTACTGTTGCCGATATTGATTGGAATACAGGAAAGGCAACATCTGCAAAAAATCATGAGATAGTGGTGAGTTTTTCTCTTGGAGCGGTATTTTCACTTGATGTTGCTTTAAAGAAAAAAATAAAAAAACTTATATTGTGTTCTCCAACACCATTTGAATCTTTAGGGAAACATAAGGCAGAAGAGGTGATTTTTATCATTGGTGAAAAAGAGAAGTTTTTACAAAAAGTATTTAAACCATTGTGTGGTAAAAATGTACGAATGGTGGTGGTACCTGGGGCAGATCATAAGATAGATAGAAATTACAGGAATGTTATTTTAAACAACATTCAGTCTTAGTTGATTGAGTAATTTAAATTCTGTCGAATTGAGATTTCCTTTGCTCTAGGACTCGACTGTTTTTGTTGGCATAAACAAATGGCAGGGTAATCTTTTTGAATTCTGACGCGTCGTCACTCGTCAGAATTCAAAACGCAGATTCGCGACACTTGCTGGTGCAAGCGTAAACCGCGAATCTGTTCGATTCCAGACGCAAAAGCTTTGCTTTTGCTCCTGGGCGCACAATTAAAAAACTCCCTTTTTAGGGAGTTTTTTAATTGTGCGCC
>DBEI01000028.1 GCA_002294445.1 Patescibacteria group bacterium UBA910 | reverse complement strand
GAAGCTTCGCAGGGCAAGCCTCAATGAAAGAAAAATATAACACTTTTTTCATAAAATTGCAAAAAATGCACGTTGCGAATAAGTACAAAAATTGCTAAATTTATGGCATATATGCGCGATTAGCTCACTTGGTAGAGCGTTCGATTGACGTTCGAAAGGCAACAGGTTCGAATCCTGTATTGCGCACAAAATACAAAAAACCCAAACATATGGGATTTTTATAATGACACATCTCCGCGATACCACATTAAAGTCACCAGAAAATATATAAATGAAGTCACTTATCTGAACTCTTATTATTATTTTTTTAATAACAATAATACATCATTTAAAAAACGATTCTTTTTCTGCTACTGTCTGATAACAAATAGCTTGATATGATTCTGGTGTACGTGCACACAACTCTTTTCCGGCAACAGCAGAACTTTTTTGATTCATATACATATTAACTGCCCCTGACACACATGCCTCTTGTTTTGCATATGACCCAGCTTGTTTACATAATGCAAACACATCATTTGAATTATTCATATTACGTTTCATCGCCTCTGAGCCAACCCCTTCTACACACGCATATGAATACCCTAATTCAGCCTTATTGCATTCTTTAAATATATCAGTGAAATCTTTACCTATTGTCTGCGATAAATAGGTTGAAATATATAAATAACAATCCCCTTTATTTGTTTGCCGAGATTGGCAGGTAAGGAACGGGTTTGCCGGGTCGACAAAATATTTTTCTTTCGCCAGAATTTCTAGATTAAAAACTTCCATATATACCCCATTCTGACAACTTGAAATATCATCGGGTTTTTGTAAACCTTCTCCACAGAGCTGAAGAGATTTATCAAGATCTCCACCGGTAAGGTACATAAAGCCATGCCCTATACCATGATGACACTGCCATATATCAAATTGCCTTTTCCCTACACCACCTTCACTACACTGCTCACTGAGACCAGCAAGCGGCTTTTCTACTGAATGAAAATATGACTCAAACAATCCATGAATATAGCCGGAATTACAGAAATCATTTTGATATTTCATAGCCTCTTTAAAGCTACCGTATTTATCAAAAGCAGTGTGCCCAATGACATGCAAAATATCGTGACAAAGAGCCAATGTATTTTCATTTACAGATGACTCTTCTTCTAAAACACTAATCGCTTTTCGTGGATCAGATTCAGTCACTATTTTTTCATAGCGCTTCTTTAAGTTCACATAAGATTCAGTGTCTGTATTTCCAGATTTTAATGTGACACGTTCTTCATTTTTGGCAAAAAAACTAGATGTGACAGAAAATATTTTTTTTAAAAAATCAACAAATCGAGAAAACATATTTTTATTCTGTCGCACTATAACATTCTCAGAATCACCGACGACTATCTCTCCTTTAAATTGTGGCCACACATGATCATGATATTCGTACACACCATCTTTTTTAAAAACAAAAGACCATGTTTCGCCACTTTTCAATGACTTACACGCATCGAAAGAAGATGTATTTTTAGGTGCGCAATGTTCTTCGAGACTTGTACCGTCGTAGAGAGTATGACTCGGATGATCGTCAGCAGCCGGCCAATGTTCTTCTTTTCCCACGTTTTCAAACACCACTTCCGTATTGATTTTGATATGTACTTTTTTTGGCTCAAAACCATTATCGTTAACATGCACAATCACAACATTATCTTTTTCACTTTTGTGAGCATATATAGTAGTAGCGTACACACAAAATACGCACGCAAGAGATATCACAAAAAATCTAATTGTTTTTAAGAAATATTCTTTTAAAAATTCCAACTTCATAACTTAAGATGTATCTTATCATTTTTAAAATTCCGCCGCCAAAAAAGCCTAATATATAGATTTTGGAAATATACCCTCAATTGGTATAATCGGGCATATGATTATTCTAGGTATCGAAACAAGCTGTGACGAGACAGCAGTATGTGTAGTGGAAGCATCTGGAGGACTCGAGTCCCCTACCTTTTCTGTACATGGAAACGGCCTGTTTTCTCAAGTTGCACTCCATGCACAATATGGCGGTGTCTACCCTACTTTAGCCAAACGAGAACACGCTAAAAACCTACCTCATTTACTCCAAAAAGCCCTCTCTGAGGCAGGTTTATGGTCTAGTAGTACAAACACTGCTATATCTGAGGAAGCATGGGAAAAGGCACAAAAAATCCTTTCAAAAGAAGAGGGGTTATTTGAAGTTTTTAAAGACACACTGAGTCATATTTCCCGTCCAAATATCGACATGATTGCGGTTACTGCAGGACCAGGGCTTGAACCAGCACTCTGGGTTGGTATCTCTTTTGCACAAGCACTTGGGGTGATTTGGGACATACCTGTACTACCCACAAACCATATGGAAGGTCATATTACTTCCATCCTTCTTCATCATAAAGAAAACACTATCGAATTCCCCGCTCTTGCACTACTCATCTCCGGAGGACACACCGAACTTGTAGAAATGAAAGGTTGGGGTCAATACAGAAAAATTGGACAAACTCGAGATGACGCAGTCGGCGAGGCTTTTGATAAAGTGGCACGAATGCTTAAACTTCCATATCCAGGCGGACCAGAAGTCTCCAAACGTGCTGAAAAAGCTCGTACAGAAAACTTACCTCGTGTTTTTTCTCTTCCTCGTCCAATGATTCACTCAGATGATTTTGATTTTTCTTTTTCTGGTTTAAAGACCTCGGTACTCTATACACTCAGAGATTTTGGTGATCTCACTGATGATCTCACCTCCGATATGTGTCGAGAATTTGAAAATGCAGTAACTGAAGTACTGATTACAAAAACAAAAAAAGCGCTCGAAGAAGTCGGAGCTCGTACTCTTATTGTAGCAGGTGGAGTTATCGCAAACACTTACATACGCCAAGCATTTACAACCCTCACACAAGCTACATTTTCTGATATCACGCTCCGCATACCAGAAAAAGATACTGCTACAGACAATGCGCTGATGATAGCAAGCGCTGGATATATTGAGAGCATACTCCACCCTGAAAAAGTACAAAAAGGTATTTCCATTAGAGCAAATGGAAATCTAAATCTCTAATATATTTTGTTTTCCCCACCTGCGACGATAAAAATACACAACAATGTGTTACAATGTCACGCGGACGCACAAAAGGAAAAAGCCCTCGAAGCGAAATGCTCTTGGGCTTTTTCCTTTTATTGCAGTATTACTAATTGATTACTCTGATTTATTAATAAGATCGAGTTCTTCATTCACTTCAAGAGCATCTCTATTAGCTTTTCGTTCCTGATACCAGAGATATGCCATGGTGACAATAATAATCATCAGAATCCAATTGAACCAGTTAGCAAATACAGATTGTGTTGAACACTGACCTGTACCTCCACCAAACCATCCTCGCGCCCAGCCCCACGGCCATGTAAATATTGCAGCTGCAAAGTTACCTATTTTTTTACCAGATTCGATCACATTAGCGGTCAGTCGTCCAGCTGGAGTTGTGGTACTTTGTACCTCAACAGTAGCAAGGGTACCAAGTGTCGATGTTGCTATAGTAGTATCGCGTGTATCGCGTACCGGAGCTACCCCGACTTCATTGGTTTCAATAATAACCGGCTGATTGAGTTGCTCAGTGGTTGGATTTTCAATCACCACACCAGCATTTGTAAGACCAAGGAGAAACGCACGGAACGTATCGATTTCTGCTTGCTGTTGTGTAGTCACCGGAAACGCCATCTTACAGTAAATCTCATTTACTTTTT
>DBEI01000040.1 GCA_002294445.1 Patescibacteria group bacterium UBA910 | reverse complement strand
CGCTCAGTTATTTTTTGTTCAGGGAGAATGTATGTATCCTGTTCAGCGCCAGGAAAACGCTTAAGCAATTCTTTTGCATTTTCGTCACCATCCTTACACAACGCTTTAATATACATATAGCCACCCGGTTTTAATACCCGCTTAAGCTCACTTCGATACACTTCCCTTTCTTTTTCTGATAACGAATTTGAAGAAGTAACATCAAGTGCAACATCAAAAAAATCATCATCATAAGGCAGTGTTTCCCCAATTGAACCAACTCTCAAATCTATATCAACATCTCTTTGTTTTAAATAATTCAAACCATGTAAAATAGCCGTTTTAGAAATATCCATACCATGCGGTATTGCACCAAGTTCAAATGCGTACAAAGAATTTCTCCCTGTACCACAACCAAGATCGATAAGCTGTTTGTCAAAACAATCAAACTTTTCTTCTTTTTTTAAAAACTTGAAAAAACGCACTGTGTCCGTCTGCGGATCCATTTCTTTTGTAAGAAATGTTGGATTTTTATACTCTTTTTCCCAAAAATTATGCAACATGAGTATCAAGCGGAAGCTCTACTATAGCTGTTGTTCCTTTTCCTACACCCTCAGATTCAATCCAAATCTTTCCATTTTGAGCTTCTATCATCTGTTTAGCCACATAAAGACCAAGTCCAGTTCCGAGCACATTTGTTTTATTGGCATCTTTTGCTCGACTAAATTTATTGAACAGTTTTTTTATGTCTTCAGGAGAAATACCAATACCTGTATCAGATACTTTTAGTTGTGCAAAATTATCATGTTTCGAAACTTCTACGGTAATACTTCCAGAAGGTGTGTATTTAATAGCATTATCCAACAAGTTAACAATAACCTGCTTTACTTTACCTAAGTCAGCATACACCATCACAGAATTCTTATCATCTTTTACATGACATGAACACACAAGACCAGTATGTTCTATATTTGGCCTTAATTCAGTAATCACTTGTTGTGTCACTTCAATAAGATCAAACGCACTCAAGTCATACTTCATCCTCCCCTGCTCAATACGAGAAATATTCAAGAAGTCATTTACAATCATAACTAAGTTTTGACACGATTTCGAAATCACATCTACAGGCTTGAGAATACCCTCAGGAACTTCTCCATAATCTCCCTCTAGGATAAGAGATGAATAGCCTTTAATTGCGGTTAATGGTGCACGAATCTGATGTGTAGCAAGTGATAAAAATTCAGACTTCAACTGATCCACCTCTTTAAGACGTTCATTTGCGTGTTCTAGATCAACAGCAAGCTTTTCTATCCTCTCTCTCTGATTAACTTCTCTAATCACAGATTGAACAAGAATAATCCCCACAATAACCATCACGAAAAGAAAAACTACATTTATAATTTGCTCTCGTTGACTCTCTGCAAGTACAGTACGAACCAAAATAAAGACCCAAAGGATAAATACTGTCATCTCAGTCGCAACAACTTTAATATTGAAAAGATGGTATTTCAAAATTGAGTATGCGATAGCCACTACCATACTGAAAGAAAATATTGGTCCAAGATATATATATTTATAATTACCAAATAAAGGTAAAAACAAATCAAAGACCATGCCGAATATAAAACCGATTAATGTACCTATAATAATCCATTTCAGCTGTTTTTCTTCGTCGATTCTACCCTCACTCTTACTTTTTCTATAGGAACTAAATAAATTGAAATACGCAAACGTTGTGAGGGTTAAAAAATAAAGAGAATAAAGTATATAGTTATACGTATTGATTGACACATCTTTGCCCCATTCAGTAAACCATACACCCTGAATCAAGAAATTTTTATCTAATAAAAATAATATACCTATAAGCATCAAAGGTATGCTCAAAAACACTACATATGTTTTCGCTACATTAAATCTATTACTTGGAAATACAAAAGAAAAATAAAGAAAAAAGAGAGGTATACCTGCAGCAAAGAAATAGTATGAATTTGCAATGATCAGCGAATGAGCAATATCTCGCTCAAGAATAAAAAAACCAAGCATAACAGACCAAAAAGAAGCAAAAAACACAAAAATAGAGTAGATAATATTTGTCACATTTCTCTTTCCAAACAATACAAATAAACTCAACATAGAGTTTACAAGAGCAACAATGAACAGAATAGTTGATTGAATCTCCATAGATTATTTTTGTGCCACTACGAGACCATGCACTTTTAACGGTTCATAGAAAACTTTCATTTTATTATACTTGAATCCAGCTTTTTCTGCCAAAAGTGCAAGTTCATGTGGTGTTCTATAGATCATTGACCAATCTATAATTCGAGTTACGAAAGGCTCCTCTTCATTATGACTAATATTAGCTGTGATCAATGTTCCAGATTCATTGAGGATATTGTAAATATTAGTGAACGTATCGAGCACCTTCTCATCATCAAAATAATCCAACAACCCTACAATTTCAACAACATCAAACTTTTTTATAGGTTGTTTCTTAAAGAAACCACCAACAGTATCCTGAATCCACTCAAGATCGATGTGAGGATGGGTAATATTCACAGAAAGTTTCTTACTATACTCAATCGCATGAGCACTTTTGTCTAAGAAAGTAATAGAAATCTTAACATCTCTTATGTATTCATCATGATTTATTGCTTCAATTACAGCCCGAGAAGAACCTGAAGCAATACTAATAATATTTATTTCTTTTTTATGATTAACTACTGAACGCAAATAATGTCGTATTTCTCGTTGAACAAGTTTAAGTCGGTTGCGAACTGCTTTAGAATTTCCTAAATTAAACCATATATAACGAAAGACATTCTCCAGAATATTTTTTTTAGAAAATGCTTTTCCTTTGTCATACAATACCTCGAGAGCACTATGAGTCGTGACATTATCAATCACCTCTGAAGCAGCTCTATCTGTTTTCTTTATCCTATGTTTAAAATTTTTAGGGAGATTATTTAAAAATGGAACAAACAGTACGTTAAATAACTTTCTAAGCAACCCATGTTCTTCAAGTTGAAGATTTTTATCGTATTCTATAAAAATTGCTCGATCTGATTTACCATTTTTATCAAACATTGCAAAAATTATAACAATAATATTCACTAAAGTCTAGCCAGACATCACCTCCTATTTCATCATTTTTCCAATCTCTCGCATCACCTGATTACCCGCTTCAACATACGCTTCTTTGGTTTGTGGTTCAGACACCACAATACGCATTGGTGTACCTATCGTGATAACAAGCTTTCTTTTACCTAAAAAGAAATCCATGTAGGATATGCCGAGAAACCCAGAAATAGCAACAGGAACCACAGGCACACCAGATACATCAATAAGATACCCGAGTCCTCCACGTGCCGGTCCAATATGTCCATCAGGAGTACGCTTACCCTCAGGAAAGATACCTACACTGTATCCTTTTTTCAAGAGTTCTTCATGGGTCTGTAGTGCATATGCATAATTTTGTTGACCAGATAAAACAGCGTACGCACCAAGTGCATTAAAAAACTTTCCTCCATACAAAAAACTTCTCCATCCAAATGTTTTATAGCGTTCTTTTGGCGCTGAAACAAAAAAGAGAGGAAAATGACGAGACCAAAAAGGTAACGACAGTGGTATCGCTGTAGAATCAAGTTCGTGTGTGTGATTGAATGCAAAAATAAAAGGCCCGGTTTCTGTTTCCAGATTTCCGAGGCCTTTTATTTCTACACGCATGAATATTTTATACAAAACAAAGAAAACAACATACCCAATTTTCTGAAGTATAAACGGTAATAAAGGCGTAGGCTTCTTCATTACAGTGTTTTATTCAAAACCAATTCCTCACACTGTTGACTACAGAATACAGTTCCATCATCCATCCTACACTCACTACAACAGAGAATATGCTTGTTACATTGTTTATTTCGGCAATTCGCAAACATTTCGGTATCTGATCCACATTTATCACATCGACCAATTACTTCATGTCTATCCTCCGGGTCAAAATCCATCGTAATACGCTTATCAAACACATAGAGCGTACCTTTGAATTCTTGAGCGGGAAACTTTTCCATATAATTCACAATCCCGCCATACAACTGATACACATCTTTGAATCCTTCACGTACCAAGAGTCCTGAAGCCTTTTCACATCGCACCCCACCTGTACACACTGGGAGCACCGTTTTATCCTTCAAATGCTCAATATACGAGAGCGCGCTTGGAATATCTCGGAAGTTTTGTATTGGCATCAATACCGAATCTTTAAAACATCCTACCTTAAACTCATAATCATTGCGCATATCGATCACATAAAACTCTTTGCCTGATTCATACCATTGTTTTAATTCTTCCGGCATCAGATGTTTTCCTGTTATCTGATTTGGGTCAATATCATTTTCGAGATGTAATGACACAATTTCTTTTCTCACTTTCACCGAAAGTTTAGGAAATGCATCACCTGTACCTTTACTCTTCTTGAAGTGAATATTTAAAAATCGAGAGTCTTTTTCAAGCTCTTCGATATATTTCTGTACATTTTCTGTAGTACCTTCAAGAGTTACATTAATACCTTCATGAGCAACAATAAGACGCCCTTTAAGGCCAAGTTTTTGACAGAGTTCCATCTGCCAACCTCTCACCTCTGCAGGGTTCTCAATCTGAACATATTTATAAAACAATAGAATTGTATAGTCCTGTTCCATACACAACATAGTACCACATATATTATAAAAATCTAGAAAGTAGACGGTCAAACACAGAATCAACTTTTTGAACATCGTCTCGAGATAACTGCCTCATAAGTGCATCGATTTCTTCTTCAAGCACCTCTTCAGCAGTTTTCACGATACCTCGTCCTCGTAACGTCACTTCGAGTACATGCTCTCGTTTATTTTGCTCTCGATCAAAACGAGAAATGAGTCCCGCTTCCACAAGCGCCTCAATATGTCGTGACACTGCAGCAGGGGTAATATCTCGTTCATATGCAACGTGTCTTTGAGAAATATGAGGATGATGAGCTACATGAACTAAAATCATTGCCTGAGAAAAAGACAAACCTACATCGTGTTGCAGACGACGATCGAGTGCTTTTTCAGCAAGAAATACAAATTTATGAATTTTAAGTATAGGATTCCTGTGCATATTTTTACATAAATCTATGTGTGTGATTATTTTGACGAAAGCACAACCACATCACCAGGAGATAGACCTGAAATCACTTCTACAAAACCATCAGATCCTTTAAATCCCGTAGTTACCTCCACCTCAACTTCACGCTTACCTTCTTTTTTGAGGGCATATTTCTTATCACCACGAGTGGTGATTGCATACTCTGCGACCTTAACAACGTTCTCTTTGATTGCGGT
>DBEI01000044.1 GCA_002294445.1 Patescibacteria group bacterium UBA910 | reverse complement strand
TTTCTTAATTTTTCTACCGCACGATTGATACGTACCGATACTACATTTACGGATTCTCTAAGCACCTCGGCGATCTCTTTTGGCTTCATATCCTCTACAAAACGCAAATAAAGTAACTGCTGATATTGTGGCTCAAGTTCTTGTATTTTTCCTATGACATACCGCCCTTCTGCATCCAGTTCCTGTTGTACCTGCCCATCTCCCTCAAGTACCAATGAATCAAGTAAATCTTTCTCCTCACCTTCATGTGATTCACTCAAGGTATCGAGCGATACACTCTTTTTCTTTCTATACCAATCAATGACAAGGTTACGTGCAATCGCAAATAAAAACGCCTTATCATTTTCTATAACTTTTTTTTGCATAAGTGCATCCCAGAAACGCATAAAAACTTCTTGAGAAATATCAAGCGCAATTTCCCGAGAAGATGTACGGATCAGACAATAACGGAATACCGCATCAACCTCTGTCTTATACAATGAGACAAACCTCTTTTCCATACAAATACATTCTATATTATGAGACGTTAAAGATGACTTAATCTTACATATGATTGATATGTATGTACAGTAATGTAAGAAAACCTATATTGAAACGTCTGTATAACTAGTAATACCCCGTGTATTACTGTTTATTTTACCTTATTAAATAGCCTTATATATGAATAGTATACTTAAAAAATCAATCGGTCTAACAATGATACTGTCACTGATGACAGCACCTGTGTTTGCATTTGCACAAAGTTCAAACGCAAACAATGGTAATAAAAATAAGATCAAAAACGAGATAAAAAAAGAATCTGTAAGTTCAGACAGTAAACCAGCAACATGTACAAAAGCATGGGGTCACCTAATTGCAGCAGGTTGGATAAAGAAAAATGGATCACTTCCTCTTCCTGAAAACTGCATTATTCCATTTGGTATATCAAAAATTTTTTCTGGTAAAAATGGTAACGGTACCACCACTGATACAGTAGCACCAGTAATATCAGATTTAACTATTACAGCTACACAAACAGGAGCAACGATTAAATGGAATACAAATGAGCTATCAAATAGTGTGGTATACATTAGTACCAGTACACCAGTAGGTACCACCACACCAGCCACGACAAATAACTCTCTCGTAAAAAGCCACACTATTACAGTATCAGATCTAGCATCAAGCACGATTTATTACGCAGTTATCACATCAAAAGATAGCTCAGGGAATATCGGAAAAAGTAGCACAATATCATTTACTACTCTTGCCCCAGCTCCTGATACAACAGCTCCAATCATCAGTGGAATTATTGCAACAGTAGCATCTACTACTGTTAACGGATGGTGGACTACAAATGAACCAGCAACGACACGAATGTATTACAGCACTACAAGTCCTATTAATGTGTTAACTTCACCATTTATCGAAAACACTACACTAGTGACATCTCATAACATCACTATTCCAAACCTTGCCACAAGCACTCTCTACTACCTGATTCTTGAATCAAAAGATGCTTCAGGTAATACTCAGCGTACAGATCAATTCTCTGTACGAACAACGAGTGGATTCTAACGTAATACCCGTATCTATATAAAGAAAACACCGCCCGAGGGCGGTGTTTTGTTATGAGACAAATTTATCCCAATTAATTTCTCCAGATAACACTTTCTGAGTGATAACTGGTTGCCACTGATGCTCAACTGCAAGCACCCGTTTTGCAAGTGTTTCCGAGGTATCAGTTGGCAAGATTTCTACTGGGAACTCAAAGAACAATGGACCTTCATCGTAGTTCTCAGTCACAAAATGCATCGAAACAGCTGAATGCGTAACCTCTCCTCTCTTGTATGCTTCCATCACCGCTTCATGCACATGATGTCCGTACATACCCGACCCACCAAATCGTGGCAATGGACCAGGGTGAATGTTGATCGTTTTCTTTGGGTCGAGGCCTACAACAGGCTTCAACCAACCAGAAAGACATATGAGATCTGCATCACCAACAATTTCCTGATACTTCTCGGCATTTCTCGGGAGAGGAAAATGTATGAAGTTGATACCAAGTCTCTCTGCTCGTTCTCTGACTCCTCCATGTTCATGATTCGAAATGACTGCAGTGATTTCCGCATTGAGAATACCACTTCGCGTGGCATTCACCATGTTTTCAAATCCTGAACCACCTCCCTCTTTACTACCAGAGGCAAAAATAACAATACGTGGTTTTCGAAGTTCCATAGGATATAAGAGTACACTATTTTAAAAATAAAAACACTATACGAATATACGAGTTATAAATTCAATAGTTTAGATCTATGACTTACAAAACAATATACGTCATATGCTTATATAGCATACTCTCTGAAGTGGCTTATATTTTGAAACGAAATCTTGTACTCGTGTAGAACCATCTGGATACAACACTGAATACATAATCTTTGCCACATACCCAATTTGAGGTGTATTGAAACACTCTTGACCATGTGCAAACTGTGTAGAGGTTGCTACATATTTTGTAGGTGAAAAATCAATCACACTTAAAATTTCTGGTTCTGTTGTACTTGCAACTCTTCCATCACTTTTACCGTATAATTCTAAAATAACTTTTTGATTCTCTGTCTTTCCTGAAATACGTATTGGATCCGGTAAATCATTTTTAAATTTAAAATCAGGACCAGGATCAGCATAGGTTGCATCGAGCCCCACATCATAACGAGACACAGTATATGAGTGATTATGGCGTTCAGTCACCTGAAGTCCAGCATCGAGCACACTCCTAAAGAGAGTGCTTGATATCTGACACAATCCCCCACCAAGACCTTTTGTCACTTCTCCATTTAGAAATATCTTTTCTTCACTATAACCCTCTTCTGCAGTCACCACACCAATAGCTTTTTTGAAAGAAAATTCTTCTCCTGGTTTGAGAACTATTCCATCAATATGTTTAATGCCAATTTCAATATTTTTATTTCTTCCTTCTGTGCCTCCTGCATAACTAAGCTCAGCTCTTCCGAGTAAGTCCGTACCGAGCGGAAGGTTTTCTTTTGTGTCGGAAATATCATCAATGGTTTTTGAAGCGAGCGCAAGTGTATCCGCACGTGTATCTAGTGATTTCGTCTTGTATATAAATGTAGAAATAAAAATCCCAAAAATAAAAGCTCCAACAAACAGGAGTCCAATAATTGTATTTCTTTTTTTACCTTTTATAGGCATGGATTAAGTATATCAACCTTTTCAGGGAGATAATATAGCCAACCATTGACAATCAAGTACATACCTATACAATAGCCCAGGGTAAACAATGAGCACCACTAAAAAACCGGATCGTCGATTACGCAAGATCATTGAGATAGCATATCTGCAGCAGCACACGCACTTCATAGGACATGTTGCTGAATGGGCTATGGCCATAGAAACATACATTGCCACCCACAAACCGTCACCAGGATGCCCAGAAACCAACTGGCGGAAGAGCATAGAAACAAATGAGGTCAGAAAGTCCAGATCTTCGCTTCATGGATCTAAACTGAGTTATGATTTAATCGCACTCTTGAAAAAGGCGCTGGAGGCAAGAGGTTTACGCGACGTGAAGATAGACACAGAGGTAATCCTTTTCAGATAAACTCATACAACGGACAGCTCTGTAGAGCTGTCCGTTTTTGCATATACAAACATCAATTACTTTCTCCCTTCTCTCGCTTTACGTCGAGCAATAAACGAGACCATTACAGTATTCGTACAAATCATAACTATCGAATGAAGGGTTGTTGCTACATTGTACGCACTCAAAGAGAAAAGCGTGAGTATATGTCGGGACACATTCATACTATACAACATCGGTTTTTCAGTATTTGGTTTTACCCACGTCTTTCTTAACGTAGGAATAAATGCAATCAAATCAATAAGCACCATAATGACCACTGAAATAGTCGGATCATGAGTGATTGCCCAAGGTATCAAACCAAGTAATGCAAAGGCAAGAAAATAATTATCAATTCTTCTGATATGACCTGCTTTTCCATTAAATAAATACTGAATGGAAAATAAAAAAATAAATAATGTAAATACCTCTGCTATACCCGTAGGCAACACTCCCAAACCTGCACCTTTTGCTAAGCCACCAAAAAATGTAGTCATGGAGACAATAGACCATATGAACCACGTATAAGGGTGAGGAATAATTTTCCCTTTTAATACATCTTTAAAATACGAGATATTCCCAATAACGGCAAGCACTGAAGCAACAAGAACAATAAAAATCTTCATGTGATCATAATATCACATACGCAAGCTCTATAAAAAACTACGTATAACAACATTTGACATAATTTAAAATATATGTTTATACTATCAACAGAAGATGACTTCAATAAGGAGACTCTACATTGAGCACCAAAGAACTACTCGAACAACTCTATAGTATGCGTGTCATCCCTCTCATCGGACAAATCGATGGGGAGAGCGTGGACACCATAAAGAAATCCATGTTCAGTCTGACAATGAAGTCAGACGAACAAATCATCCTCTTTATCGATTCCAGTGGTGGTGAAGTACACACTGGATTCTCCCTCATCGACACGATGTTGATGTTGAGAGTACCGATCATTGGTGTGGTCGCAGGTGCCTGTCACTCGATGGCTGTCCCTGTCCTCCAAGCGTGCACCAAACGCTTTGCCACCAAACACTCAACATTCATCCTCCACCCTTTATCGTCTACTCGTAAATACCGGTACGACGATGACTTTCAGCGAGTGACCGAAGACACGGGTCGAATCTCTGCGACACTACATCAGCAGTATGTGCAGTTCGTAGCAAAGAGATCAAAGAAGTCAGAAGATGACATCGATCGTATCTGCAAGCAAGGCGACCGTTTTGGCGGCTTTCTGTTTACAGACGATGCTCTGGAATGGGGTTTGATCGACGAAATCCTCCCGAGCGAGTTCACGTTATTTAAGTTCAAAGAAGTGAACAAACGGCAGATTCAACTCTCACCTTTCGAACTCTAGATGAACGAGAGCCACTTTACAGGCGGGTCAAATGACCCGCCTGTTTTATCAATAATTAATTTAGATCAGACATATTTCCTAAAATACACTCTAGTATGTTTTTAGATACTATTATTATTTTTAAATCTCCAGTCTTAATTTGGGCCACTTTTCTAACCATTTTTTCTTTGTAACTCTCTCTTTTATCCTTTCTATCCCATCTTTATATTTAGGACTTGGTTTAATAACAAAATTTATAATATCTACTATCCCGTACGGTGCAACGAGTTTCAATACACCATTATCAAGTTTTACCCCAATAGCAGTGACTGTCTCGGGCCATGCAGAGATAACATCTTTAGATGTTGCATACTCCGATCGTTCATCTGATTTATACTTAAATGCATTATTGCGAATTTCCCATTCCAAACCAGTCTCGAAACCTAGTTTTTCCATCAATTCTTGATCTCTTTTTTGGTTATTCCCGTTCGGATCAAAATAAACCAAATCAATATCCGTAACATCTAAATAATCAGTTTGTCGTCCAGACAAATGATTCCAAACTTTATTTCTTACAAAACCAGAGCCAACAAGCCAATCAGGAAGATTTAGTTTTTCAGCGATCCCGAGAACTTCCATCATTTTGTTATCCTTTTTAATGAGATCTAAAATATCTTGTTCAGTCATTACTTAATTATATCAAAATACTGACTGGCCGTCTGGCACTAAGTTGTAACTACGATGATTAAATAAGTAACAAAAAAAGAAAAGCCGTGCATCCTGGTTAGATGACGGCCTTAATGAATCAGTACGAAGCAGCATTTTTTAATCTACTTCTCTATCACCAGAAGTCTTTGATTGATGAGAAACTCTGGTTTCTCTAAGTTTTGTTTCAAAAAATAAACCACATCTTCGATCTTCTCGTAGTACACAGCATCAGGAATCACAAGCAAGACTTGAACCAACTCAGCGAGCTCTCGAAAAGATTCAGCTTGCAGATTTACATCGAAATAATGCTCGCTGTAGTCCTCACCTTCCAAAAACTCATCGAGAAAGACATCGAACTCAATTTCCTTAAATAAGGATTTTGAGAAATCAATCAACTTCCCGATAAAATCTTTGTTTGAATTATGAACCACAATGAGCTTACCTCCCCCCTTGAGAAGTTCGTGAGCTTTTTTGTAGCAGAACTCAAAGGTATCGTTCCGATAGAAATGACCCCAAACATGTGACGTCAACATGTAATCGTATTGACCATCAATCTCTGCTTCTTCAAATGAAGCATGAATGAATTTCTCCTGGGGAGAGAAATCGAATTCATTGACGTCCAGGAACGTGATGCACCTGGAATCCCTTACGAGTGATCGAGAGAGGTCTCCACCAGCACAACCAACATCCAAGATGGTATTACCATCTTGGATCTGCACATACCTTTTAATTTCTTGAGCAATGAAAAACTCTTCCCGAGTAATCCCCTTAAATTTCTGAAAGTTCTTTTGCAGTAGACTATGCTCCATTTGTTTCCCTTCTGGAAAAAATATAACACTATATATTCTATATGTCAATTCTACAGTCATAAAGTCTACCTCTCGAAAAACCCAGTCTTGTCAGACTGGTTTTTTCTGGGCACAGGTTTGTCAATAAACGCTACTACTCTCGTAGACCAACAATCCGTTCGAGTCCCAAATGCAAAAGTATACTTTTGCTACTAACAGAAAAAGCGACCGTGAGGTTACATTTGCTGCCAGACCTGGGATCGAACCAAGATTACCGCTTTCAGAGAGCGGTGTCCTACCATTAGACGATCTGGCAATATGTTTGCAAATATGCAAAACAACATATATGAGAATACCTCAAAAATGGCTTTTTTACAAGAAAAAAACCAACCTTAAACTCTCAGATTTGAGGCAAAGTCGCATATAAAATTTTAAAATATTCGTAGACGTACTTGGTGGTACGGCGGAGAATATTTTTAAATTTCAGATGATGAGATTGCCCAAATGTGAAAGTTTACTACTTGTTTTTAAGAATAGCTTCTACAAAAGCGGTAAACAAAGGATGAGGGTTCAACGGTCTTGCTTTGAGCTCTGGATGGAACTGTGTCCCAAGGAAAAATGGGTGCACATCTTTTGGAAGCTCTGCAATCTCCATTAGGTGACCATTTGGTGATGTACCAGAAAATACCAAACCTTTTGCTTTAATTTCTTCTACGTACTCAGGATTTACCTCATATCGATGTCGATGACGCTCATGGATTGTTTGTGTACCATATGCTTTATATGCATGAGTACCTTTGAGAAGCTTTGCTTCATATGAACCAAGTCGCATGGTTGCTCCATACTTTCCGTCTTCAAGATTTTTCTTTTGCTCAGGCATGATATCGATCACAACATGAGATGACTTTGGATTGATTTCTGCTGTATGCGCATCAGCCCAGCCCAACATATTGCGCGCATACTCAACCACCATAAGTTGCATACCGTAGCAGAGTCCAAGGTATGGAATCTTATTTTCTCGTGCATATCGAATGGCCAGAAGCACCCCTTCGATACCTGATTCTCCAAAACCTCCAGGCACAATGATACCATCGTACCTTCCAAGTTCTGTTATCTTTTTTGGATCCACCTCATACTCTTTTGAGTTAATCCACGATAGTTCTGGCTTTGCGCCAGACCAATAGCTTGAAAATTTTATCGCCTCAATAACTGAAATATATGCATCAGAAAGCACAAAATCCCCTGTATCAAAATACTTACCCACCACTGCAATCTTCAGTTGTTTTTTTGCTGTTTTTGATTTTTCAACAAATTTCTTCCAATCAGCAAGCACATCACCTTTTACTTTCGCACGCATGTGAAGTGAACGCAAAATCATGTCACCAATCTTGTCCTTCTCAAAATTGATAGGTACATCATAAATACTTGAAATATCTGGAGCAGAGATCACATTGTCCACCGCTACAGAACACGCAATTGCAATTTTCTCTTTACGTTTATGATCAAGCGCCTGACTTCCTCGCGCGATAATAATATCTGGCTGTACTCCATACGAGTTCAATTGGCGTACTGCATTTTGGGTTGGACGAGTCTTCATCTCTCCAAGCACACCAGGCACGGGAAGATATGACACCATAATAAAGATCACATCTTGAGGATTCTTGATTTTTAAAATACGGGCAGCTTCGATAAACAAAATGTTTTGATAATCACCAATTGTTCCTCCGATTTCAATCAACGAAATATCTGCCTTATGGCTCTCTGCGGAACGCTTCCATCGACGAGCAATCTCTTCGGTGATATGAGGAATCGCCTCTACACATTTTCCTCGGTACCCAAGGTTACGTTCTTTCTCGATTACATATTTGTAAACCATTCCTGAAGTAATGTAATCATCCGGACCAAGATCAACATTCATAAATCGCTCATAGTTTCCCATATCCTGATCTGTCTCAAGTCCTGAATCGAGTACAAATGTCTCACCATGTTCTGTAGGATTCATAGTGCCCGCATCCACATTTAAATAAGGGTCAACCTTTATAGGGTTGACCGTAAAGCCTTTATTTTGAAGGATCTTACCAATGGATGATGATGCGATACCTTTACCGACTCCTGACATTACTCCCCCGACAACGAAAATGTATTTGTGCTTCTTCTTTTTATTCTTATCCATGGTAATTCTGTATGTTTAATTTTACTAATATCTTTTTTATTCCCCATCCGCAACATGAATGCGGTTTGAAAAAAATCAAATCTAGAACCTGAAACGTATTGTCATACGATGCAGATTGTAGATTTGATTTTGACAAAGAAACACACCATGTTCAAGCATTAAATCTTCAAATGCTTACGCACAGCAAGAAAGCTTGATATCGCGCCAATAGCCGCACCTGAGAATATGATAATGAGAAATATTTGAGCAAAATTGTCTATGTAATACGAAAAGACATTGAGACCAACAAAAAACTCAGCAGTTGCATTACCGAGCCATAAGGTGATTGGGAAAAAGAGAATAAGTGTGATAAACCCTGAAACCACACCATAGATAGCGCCCGAAACCACAAACGGTCCTCGAATATACATAGTACTTGCACCCACGAGTCGCATTACTGATATTTCATCTTTTGACATAAAGATTGCAAGACGAATGGTGTTGTATGTGATCAAGATAGACACACACACCAAAAAGAGTGTCAAAATGAAACCAAGACGGTTTGCGGAATTTATCATTCGAGAAAGAGTATCGATCGCGGTCTTGTTTTGATAATAATTTACTTTATCAATAATAGTCAGACCATCCTTTGAAAGTGCTCCCTTGCTTTTCAAAAATTCTGCAATGCCTTCATATTGTGATGGCTCTTTTGCTCGTATATTCAAAGACGCTCCGAGTGGATTTTCTCCGAGCTCATCGAGAGCTTGAAGGGTGAACTGATCATCTTGATGTTTTCGTCGAAACTCGGCGAGTGCATCCTCACGAGATACATACTCTACAGGAGCTTTTACTTCTGGTAGTGCTTCAAGTGCTTTTTGTAACGCCAAAATATCTTCTTCTGGCGCAGAACGTACAAAATATACATTGATATCAACTTTATTCTTAATCTCTTGAAGTGATGCATTAAGAATCGCTCCAAGGAAAATGGTTGCGGTAATCACAAAAAGAGTAATGATCATAACAAGGACCGAAGAAATAGATACAAAACCGTTTCTCCAAAAACTAAAGAAACCTGAACGAGCTATTCGTTTTATAGATGTCCACATCATAAATTTAAATTATATACTTACCCTCTTTATCATCACGCACAATCCTACCGTCTTCCATGGTAATCACACGCTTACCAAGCGAGTCGATCACCCCCTTATTGTGTGTAGTGAGAACTACGGTAGTACCCAAATCATTAATCTTTTTCAAAATCTGCACAATGTCGTAAGTGTTGAGTGGATCAAGGTTGCCTGTTGGCTCATCAGCAATAATAACATCCGGTTGATTAACGATTGCACGAGCGATCGCTACTCGTTGTTTTTCTCCACCAGAGAGCTCCCCAGGGAAATTCCAAATCTTTTTTCCTAAATCTACCAGATCAAGCACATGTGGTACATCAGACTCTATTTCTTCATCAGTTCGTCCTGCAGCTTCCATTGCAAATGCAATATTTTCATACACAGTTTTGTATGGGAGGAGTCGAAAATCTTGAAACACTACCCCCACCTTTCGACGAAAATCATTGATCTCATTTTTTTTGAGTCTATGGATATCAGTTGATTCAAAAAATATTTTTCCTTCTGTTGGACGCTCTTCAGCAAGAAACATTTTGAGAAGAGTTGTTTTTCCTGCACCAGAATGTCCTACAATAGACACAAATTCATTTGGTTCAATAGCAAAAGAGATATCCTGCAATGCGACAGAATTGTCAGGGTAGATTTTCGAGACATTATCGAAATAAATCATACCCATAAGTATACCGCAGAAGTGTCCTTGGGGCAAAAACTACAACGCCTTCTCTGCCTCTATAAATTCATCAATATCACCCTCTTCGAGGACTTTATCCACATTACCTGTTTCTACTCCAGTACGATGATCTTTAACCATTTTATATGGATGAAGAACGTATGAGCGGATCTGGTTTCCCCACTCTATCTGCGTAGTCTTGGAAATATACATTCCTTTTTCTTTTGCCGTACGTTCTTTTTCAAGTTGAGCATAAATCTTTCCATACAAAATCTGCATTGCTTTCTCTTTGTTTTGAGCCTGAGAACGTTCGTTGTCACTTGCAGCAGAGATATTTGTTGGAATATGCACCACTCGTACTGCAGTCTCTCGCTTATTTACATTTTGCCCTCCAGGGCCTGATGATCGGGAAAGCTCCACCTTAATATCTGATTCCGGAATATTAAGTTCTTCTATTTTCTCAAACTTTGGTATTACCTCCACCATAGAAAATGATGTATGACGTTTTGCATTTGCATTAAACGGAGAAATACGGACAAGGCGGTGTACACCGGATTCATTTTTTAGTGTTCCATATACATTTTTTCCCGATATCTCGAGAGTGACATTACGATACCCACCATGATCATTTTCGTTTTGATGAACAAAGGACACACCATACCCTTTGCGTTCACAGTACTTGAGATACATATGTAAAAGCATTGCAGAAAAATCTTCGGAGTCATCACCCCCTGCCCCAGAAAAAATAGTCATAATAGCATCACCTGCATCATATTTACTTCCTCCAGCAATGAGAGTTTTTAATTCTGCAATGCGTTTAATTGATGCCTGTGCTTTATCTTTATCATTCCAAAAATCAGGCAGCAACATACCCGCTTCAAGCTCTGAAAGTTCTGTTTGATATTGTTCTTTGATGTCTGTCATCAGGGACAGTATATCAAAAACATTTAAAAAATGTACTTGTAAAGATTTTTCCCGCGCTTGCGAGTTTGATCGAAAGAAATCACTTCATCTGGCTTTCTCTCGCTAAATTGAAAGTCGAGCGAGTACACTACTGCTCCTGCCTTAAGCTCAGTGTTTAATTTTGGAAGTAACGCATCTAAAAGTTCAGGAAAGAGATACAGGACAACAACGTTTGCGTCCGATAGATGAATATCAAAAAAATCTTTTCGCTTAAATGACAGGTTTTGAATTGTTCGGTGTTTTATGCACGCAAGTATATGTGGTATCACCCCTCGCTCAATTCCCACAAATGTTCCTGTTTTATTTTTCTCATATAATGCTCGGAGTACTTTACCGTCACCGGAACCAAGGTCATACACCACAGAATCAGGTGCGATAGAGATGTGAGCAATCAAATCACCCATCACCACATCGGGTGCTGGTACAAATGGAGCATTTTTCTTTTTACCATACCAAAGATCTTGTCCAATAAATACAATAGGGACAAAACTAATAATCAGAGATATACAGAAAGCTATAATAAGAAAAATAAAGAAAATAATTTGCATAAGGAGTGAGCCAAAGGCGAGAATCGAACTCGCAACCCTACCCTTACGAAGGGTATGCTCTACCAACTGAGCTACTTTGGCGGTACGATTTGATGGAGCCGAAGGCGGGAATCGGTCACAGATATTTTTCTCGCCGTCGCTCGAAAAATTCTGCGACCCCGTCTCGTTTGTTTTTCTTGCTAGAAAAACATAACTCCGACTTCCGATTC
>DBEI01000008.1 GCA_002294445.1 Patescibacteria group bacterium UBA910 | reverse complement strand
CTCTTACCGATGGAGTTATGTCTCGTTTTGTTGGTAGACAAATAGATGATGAAAATTTTTTGGTCTGCATTGCATTACCATGGAAACTCACACCACAATCAGGAAATCAAAACCAAAACAGTCAGCTAAAAGTGATGCTTTTTAGCACAAGCACCGACCCTCGTCCTTGCGACAAACTCATCAACGTGTCCCAATCATAATTATTCGAAAGAAAAAGACACTCATGTGCGTATAGATATATGTTGGAAGTGATCATCCAACATATTACTTACTTATTAATGAGAACTTTTATGAAAAAACGAAAAGCACTGATGACACTTGTGTTTGTGGGCGCCGCGTCCCTACCATTCTTTGTAAGCGCTGCACAAGTCACAACCAATAAAACTCGCCCAAACAAAATTGCTATTGAAAACGCACTTGATTCAGGTGATTACACCACATTTAAAAACCTGACATCTAGCAACAATCGCTTTGGAAATATTGAAATCACTGAAGAAATATTTCTCAAACTCGTAGAAGCACATCGACTACGTAAAGCGGGAGATAAGGTGGGTGCAGAAAAAATCATGACGGAGCTCGGCCTTAAAAAACCCGATCTTGATCGCATGGGAAAATTTTTCCAAAACCTAACAGATGCACAAAAAGCAACATTACAGCAAGCAAAAACTCTTGCGGATGCGGGAAAAATGGATGAGGCTAAGACATTACTCACAAATGCCGGCATTAAAATTCCTGAATATAAAGGTGCTTTTACAGGAGGTACACATCCACGATTTGCACACCTCACCGATGCACAAAAAAGCGTAATGAAAGAGGCGCGTACACTTATTAAAAACGGTAAACTTGAGGAAGCAAAAACGCTTCTTAAGAATGCAGGTATACAAGCACCAACAACAAAATAAATGGTATTTACCCTTAAGGTATTACACCATTTGTTTCGACGTCGCATCTCGGAAATAACTAGCCTATCTTTCTCTCTCACAAAAACCTCTGCGCTCCATGCAGAGGTTTTTGTGAGTTTTTACTATAGATACAAATACAGAGCAATGCTTTACTTATCCTCCCTTGTTTTCTTCGAAAACTGCGGAGGATAAGGGATTCGAACCCTTGATGGAGTTTCCTCCATACCCGCTTTCCAAGCGAGCGCACTCGACCACTATGCGAATCCTCCTTGATCGTATACTTACTTCTTTTTAAGAAGATAAAACTTCTCAAAGCCACCTTTACGTGTTTTTTTCTTTTTCTTTATTTCAAGTATTTTCTTAAAAGGAATCTTGTGCAATGAGGCATACCCCTCAACAATCTCTAACACATCTGCTAATTCCTCCATAATATCTGCTTTTGTTGTAGAAAGAAAAACTTCTTCTAACTCTTCTTGAAACTTCGCAAACAATACCTCTTTTCTTTTTGATGCGCTCCGAACTATCTCATAAGCAGGTTTTTCACCTTCTCTTTTTTTAATTTCAATAATTTTATCTCGAACCAATTTACTTCCTTTCATAGTGTTATGTCACCAGCTTCCACTAGACCCACCACCTCCAGAAGATCCTCCACCAAACCCACCACTACTACTTCCACCACCAAATGAACTTCCTCCACCAGAAAAACCACCGAAACCTCCACCACCAGCACCTTTAACCCCTATCTTTGATAAGACAAAATCAAGTAGTAGACCTATAATTATAGATGGAATAAAAATAAACATTGATAATCCAAGGAAGAATACACCAATTGCAGCTACAATTCCCCCAACCACCCCACCAAACCACCATGATTTTGTCGCAGCTAAAAACCATAATGAAAGATTGACCGCGATAATAACTATAGTGAAAAAATTGTCATCTGGTGATGTCTTTGATCTATTTAGCACAAGAGACTCTTCATGTGAAACAATATTTTTTCCACCAAGTGCAGTAATCATTGCATCCACCGCATCATTTATCCCTTTTGCATAATCGCCTGCACGAAATGCAGGAGTGATGAGATCACTCTGAATATACGATGTGCCCAAGTCAGTAAGCATACCCTCTACACCATATCCTGTTTGTATACGCGTCTTTCTGTCTGATAGAGAGATAAGCAAAAGCACCCCATTGTTTTTATCTTTCTTACCGATCCCCCATGCAGTAAATATTTGCTGAGCTACATCCGCCACATCCTCACCGTCGAGTGACTGTACGGTTACCACTGCAATTTCATTTGTACTGCTTTGTTCAAATGCTTGTACTTTTTGTTCAAGTTGAGCCCTTTCTTCCACAGACAACATACCCGCATAGTCATTTACATATGTTTGTGGTTTTTTAGGTACTTCAAACGCTCCTACAGAAGCAGGTAATATACACAATGCACCGAGAAATAATATGAGTGCTCTTTTCATGAGAGATAATTCTCAGAAAAATTAATTAGAAAAATTAACAGTTGGGTTTTGTTTTGCTTCGTTTGACACTTCAAAATATGCACGTTCGTTTACACCAAACATTCGTGCAAACAAGAGTGTTGGGAATCGTTTTACTGCACTATTGAGTGTTTTTACTTGATTGTTGTAGTTCATTCGCTCTACCGCAATTCGATTCTCTGTACCTTCAAGCTGAACCATCAGATCTCGAAATGCTCCAGATGACTGAAGTTGAGGATAGTTTTCTGTAATCACTAAAAGTCGTCCAAGTGCAGACTCTACCTGCCCCGCTGCCTTTGCTCGTTCATCTGGTGTTGTTGCACCACTATATCGAGTTCGTGCATCGGCAATTGCAGTAAATACATCTTTCTCCTGAGCTGTAATACCTTTTACTGTATTTACAAGGTTAGGAATGAGATCAAAGCGTCGTTGAAACTGATTCTCTACTTGCGCCCACTGTGCATCAATTGCAACATTTTGAGATATCAGTTTGTTGTATGTTGATATACCCCACACAACTAAAATAAGGATAATACCCACTGGAATAATCCAACCTAGATTTCTTTGAATAAAATTTTTTTCTTGCATAATATGTGTTTAATTATATTAAATGTTGTAGATTATTATAATACAAAAAAGGATTGGGGCACAGCCCCAATCCTATTTCTAGTTTGTTATTTCTTCAATCTAATAGTATTCGAACAGCATGCGAACACGAACAGCAATCCCGCAAACAATAAAAGCATTGTGTTTGGCTCTGGTATCTCAATATGTGATACACCAGAAGATAATTCTCCTGACGCCTCCCATCGCACATTGGACGTATTCCAAACAAAGCTCGTCTTGCCTGCTACATGAGCGATAAGCTCATATAAAAACATCATCAATTTAGATATATAGCACACAACGTACCTCCAAGGCAATTATACCACACAGAACATACAATAGCAAAAAATCCAAGGGTTACTCTTGGATTTTTTTGAGCTTATTTTATTATGTTTAGTAGCCCATACCTCCCATATCAGGCATTGTTTTTTCTTCTTTTGGCTCATCGGTCACCACTACTTCTGTAGTGAGAAAGATAGCTGCAGCAGAAGATGCATTTTGAAGTCCTGTACGTGTTACTTTCACAGGATCAATAATTCCTTTTTGGAACATATCATCTACCATCACATCAGAAAGCGCATCATACCCCGCATTTCCTTTTGCTTTTTTTACCGCTTCCACCACCACCGAACCATCCCCTTTTCCGCCATTGATCGCTATTTGTCGTAAAGGCATTTCACATGTATTGAGCACTATGTCGTACCCCACCTTAAACTCTGCGGTAGATTTATCCGCCACTTTTACAAAAGCTGATCTTACTTTTTCAGCTGCGCGTACCAATGCAGAGCCACCACCGATCACAATACCCTCAGCAATCGCAGCTTTGGTTGCATTGACCGCATCCTCAATTTTGAGTTTAAGATACTTCATTTCTGTTTCTGTGGCAGCACCTACACGAATCACCGCTACACCTCCAGAAAGTTTAGCGATACGCTCATCAAGTTTTTCAACATCATACTTTGCTTTTGTCGTATCTCGTTGTGCTTTGATCTGACCAATACGCTCTGTGATATCCGCTTTCTTACCTTTACCTCCCACGATAACTGTAGAATCTTTAGACGCAACCACTTTTGAGGCTCGTCCAAGATGCGCAAGCTCTGCAGTATCAAGTCGTATTCCTGTCTCATCAGAAATCACGGTACCTCCTACCACAGTTGCAATATCCACCAATATTTCTTTTTTACGATCACCAAAAGCAGGAGCTTTGACTGCAAGCACATTAAACCCTCCACGGAGTTTGTTGATCACAAATGTACTCAACGCTTCTCCATCTACATCATCAGCAATAATCACTAAATCTTTCTTGCCTGTAGATGCAATTTTTTCAAGCAACGGAAGCACATCTTTGATTGCTGAAATCTTTTTGTCAGTAACCAAAATCGGTACATCTTTATATTCAGCTTCCATTCGGACCGTATCAGTCACCATGTAAGCAGACACGTATCCTTTATCAAACTGCATTCCCTCCACCACTTCTGACTCAATACCAAACGTTTGTGATTCTTCTACAGTGACCACACCATCAGTACCCACCCGATCAATAGTATCCGCAATAATTTTCCCGAGTTCTTCTGATTCAGCAGAAATATGAGCCACCTGACGGATTTCTTCTTTAGTCTTTATGTTTTTAGACATAGACTTCAGTGCATCCACCACATCTTTAGTCGCAGTCTCGATCCCCGTACGAACACCCATCACACCAAGTCCCATTGCCGTATGCTTCATCCCTTCGTGAATGATCGCTTGAGTCAACACCACAGAGGTCGTTGTACCATCTCCAGCCACGTCATTGGTTTTAGTAGCTACTTCTTTAATAATCTCCGCACCAAGATGTTCAAATTTATTTTTAAGAGAAATATCTTTTGCGATTGATACTCCATCATTGGTAATTATTGGAGCACCATACCCTTTATCAAGCACCACATTGCGGCCTTTTGGACCAATCGTAATCTTGACCGCATCTGCCACAGTATCTACTCCACGCTTCAACGCTTTTCGTGCTTCTTCATTAAAAAGTATTTGTTTTGCCATAATTTTTTTAAGTATTCAAAGCTACGGCTCGCGTATAACTTTTTTGGAGACTTCGCAAGGCGGGTAGCCGAGACTTGAGGAAAATTTCAGCAGAAATTTATCCGTGCTCCAAAAAAGTTATACCGAGACAAGAGTTTTGAATTCGATTGGTTATTTTAAGATTGCTAAAATATTTTCCTCTTTAATTAAATAGAGTTCTTCTCCGTCAATCACAATGTCATCAAAACCATATTTTGAAAATGCAACCACATCTCCTACAACTACTGCCACCTGAACAAGCTTTCCATCAACATATGTTCCTGGACCCACTGCAAGTACCGTACCTTGTTCCATTTTTTGTTTTGCATCACTGTCGGGCAAAATAATACCGAAACTATTTTTCTTTGTTACCTCTTCTTTTGTAAAAGGTCGTATAAGCACTCGATTTCCGAGAGGTTGTATGGTCGTTTTTTTCGTCTCTGTTTTTTTCATATTATCTTTTGCTTATTAATACTATTAATGTACGCATACAGTATAATTTCCGATTGTTAACGAGTCAATAATTATTGGCCAACAACCACTTGACACCAAAACCTAAACACTGTACTATCACACCCAGTGATGCTCTTTATCACCAAATATTTGAGAAGGATATCCCTGTTTTCGGACAGGAATCGATATACTTCTCAAATGAACAGCAGGGAGACACATCGTGTGTCTCTTATGTGTCCGTACCCGCACCGCTTATGGCTACCAACAGAGCCATGAGATGACGCTAGGCTTCGGCTTAGAAAACCACCAAAACTGTTGGAAGGGACTACCCTCTGAAGTATAGGGTGGTGGGGTACAGGTGCTTGTTGGTGGAGAAATAAAAGGTAAGGAAGGGACTACCCTCTGAAGTATAGGGTGGTGGGGTACATTTACTCTCATTAGTCGAACCGCTTTATGCGGTTTTTTTGCACCTTGATTCATGACGTAAACTCGGAAACAGTGGTCTATATTTTTTATTTGTATTTATCGAATGCATTAAATCAAGCAATAAAAGATGTATCCAATAGTTAAATGTTACACAATATCTCAATTCTTTATGATATACATATGAATCAAGTTTAATCTTCATATGATAAACAAAAAACTTAATAAGTTTTTCATCAACATCTTCGACCACCTTTTTCTTTTTTGTAATAATCACAAGCAACACTTTATCAACGACAACTGGACGAAGCCACTCCATGAAATCATATATAAATGGATGGGAATTTTTTGATTGAGCTTTATGAAAAAACCCAAGTTCAGTTGGAAAATCAATTTCTTCACAAATTTTTCTTATATGGTTTGAAAGATAATGATAACCAATATCAAGAAGCTCATTTGCCACATCTTTTTGATGAGGCACTCTTCCCTTCCATACAACTTTACTTCCAATCTTTTCTTTATAAAAATTCCAATACACTCGAGCAGCTCGCGCCTCTACAAGCATCATTCTTTGCACACTTGATTCTCCTAAGATTTCTTTCACAAAAGTAGTTAATTCTTTTCTTTTTCCTATAATAGAAAATTGATATTTTATTTTTTGAATAAGAAATATCCTTACAATTTCTACACCATGCTTTTCCCTATATTGTATAAAATGTTCAAGTAGTTTTGCATTCATAGCGTAAGTATACGAAAAGAAGGTCGCTTACGCGACCTTCGGTTTACCTCCTTTTCCTTGATTAAAAATGAACTCTCCTTGAACAAAAGAGTTCGGAACTTCGATCTTAAATTTCTTGCAACCAAGACTTAAGAGCTCCCGACTTGCAAAAAACTTCTTCTGTGAGTCCTCCAACTCCCCTTTCCGTTGTGGATCTGGAAATTCGACAACTGGAATTCCCCGCTCCTTCGCCTTCTCCTTGATATACAGAAGCTGGCGAAAGAGGTACCCGGTGTTTTGGGCACCATAATGCTGGTCAGGTGTACCAGACTCAGACTGAGCAAGTCCAAGCCGGGTTTTCCCTTTCCCAATGACGATCGCTTCCACTTCACCCGAGAACAGAGCTCGAGCAAGTTTGCGTTGATAAGAATCTTTTTGATTCCCGCTCTTTTCGTGCATCACACGACGAGCTTTCATCCTGCGTTTGTATGCTCGCGACCCCTTGATACACCGCTCCGCTCTGTGCTCAACCTGAGCAATGAGAGGCATCCAGTGCTTATCGGGCCGCCGAGCAGGAATGAGGTATTCTGCACCCGACGAATCAGACACAGCGATATCTCCCGCACCCAAGTCGATTGCCCGGATCACTTTCGGGTGTTCAATATGCTTGGGCGCAGGGTTTTTAACCACCACGCTCAGGTTGAACTCCCCCGAAAAACGATCACGATAGAGAGTGACATACGCCACTTCTTTATCTTCAACCATTCTTTTCAGATAGTCGCCGAGCTTTATCTCGATTCGGTTCTTTTGATAGCCGGGGACAAAGATACTACCCTGACGAACCGTAAAGTTAGACCATGCCATGGTCTGAAACCACCCCTCTTTCTTGGGAGATGGCGGACGAGCTTCTGTGTCCCCTCTCTTGCGAAGCTCAAAATAACTCTGCCATGCTCCAGCAAGCATTTTGAGCACTTGCCGAGACAGGTCGACCGAAACATCTTTGAGCAACACCGTGGTCTGGTCTTCAAGTTCAAAGATGCGATCTTTGACCTTGGTAAGCCAGAAATTAAATGTGATCGGAGTGACAGAGACTTTTTTCTGTCCCTCTTCAGCACACTTATTTGAAGTCAGC
>DBEI01000059.1 GCA_002294445.1 Patescibacteria group bacterium UBA910 | reverse complement strand
ACATCAACATTCGTATCAATGCTGGACAGACCATAGCTATTGTTGGGAGGACGGGCTCAGGAAAATCAACACTGATGACACTGCTCTTGCGGGGATACGATCCAACTTGTGGTAGGGTTACGATCGACGGTCATGATTTGAGAGACCTCTCTCTTCATGAATTCTACAAACAGATTGCAGTGGTCGATCAGTCGACACTTATGCTCGATATGAGCGTGAGAGAAAATGTCCAAATGGGCACACATAGACACTTATCCGACGATGAAATCATAATGCTCTGTAATCTTGCTGAGCTAAATGCCAAGACGTTTACCGATGGTCTTGATCATAAAGTAGGACAAGATGGCAAAAGACTTTCCGGAGGAGAACGCCAGCGTCTTGCGATCGCAAGAGCTCTCGCCACAAACCCCAAGATATTGATCCTCGATGAAGCTACTGCTTCTCTGGATGGTATCACAGAGGCTGAAGTACAGAGAGCAATTGCAAAAGCAAGTGAAGGTCGTACCACGATCATCATTGCTCATCGCCTTTCGACGATTCAAAATGCAGACCAGATTTTTGTTCTCGACGATGGATCAATCACAGCTCAAGGAACTCACCGTGAACTTTTACGGGCATCTGGTTTATATACAGAACTCGTCGAAAGACAAAAAATCTCTACCTAACCAAGGTAGACCACACTCAAAGCACCCCTACCGGGGTGCTTTTCTATAACATCTCTATTTCCTCTAATACTTTTTTTGCTTTTACTGGAGATAATCCCATAAGTGGAAGGAGGCCTGGGTTTTCAATAATTGATTTACAAAGCACCAACCCCTGCTGAAGTAAAAACTTCTTTTCTCGTCCCGTAAGTGACGTGAGACATGTCACTGGATGAAGTTTTGCTTCAAGTACCAAATCGTGCAAGTTTCCACGTGGAGGATAATTCCACCCAACCATAATCAAACCTCCCTGACATGAGCCATATTCTATCGCAGTTGAAGAAAATTTTGTGTTAGTAATAAGCCAGCCCTCATCGAGTTTTCTCTCCTTGCCATATTTGTACGTCATCTTTCGCAAATCATCAAAACGAGCCTTTACATACAACGCCACTTTAAGGTCAGATTTCATACCGGGATCATTGTGAAATTTTGCTTCACACATGATGAGCTTTTCTTTATTCCACGCAACCACATCCACCTCATGTTCAACACAAAATCCACGAACAATTTTCCCCGTTTCTGCAGTGTATCCTTGAAATTTAAAAATCTCTGCGATGAATTTTTCAAATGGAAATCCTGATGGACCAAGTTCCATGATTGCTCGTTTAAGTGAATATTTGAGAGCAACAGGTTTCTCTTCTTTTTTAAGCAATGCAAATGCTTGATGGTATATTTCTTTTGTTGTAATACCATCGACAAGCTTTTCTTGTATAGTATCAATAATATCTTGAGCTACTTTAGAATTGGCACCTGCTCGCTTCAAAGAGCTTTGAAGTTTAGCCACATCGAACTTTTCTCGTGTACCATCTGCTTTAGTAATAAAAATATCCATATCTGTATTATCACAAATTTTCATGAAAAAACAAAAGTGACACGTGTACAACACATGTCACTTTTGTTTTTTATAATACTACACTACTATCCCCGCCCCCACACACACATCCTCATCATATATCACAGCAGTCTGACCTCCCGCAATATCAAACTGAGGATCTATTGGTTTTATATAATACACACCATCTTTTTTAATGATGTCTGATGTGACTTTTGTTTGTCGATATCGAAAACGTACACTATAACTTTTATTCATATCAACCTCAGTGCCTAAAGTCCAATGCACATCTCGGAGTGCTATATCTTTTGAATCAGAGCCCTCTAAAACACTTTGTCTTTCAGCAACGGTAATTGTATTTTGTTTTACATCTTTAGAGACCACAAACAAACGATTATCGTGATCTGTTTTTTCGGTGATAGTAAACCCATGTCGCTCTCCGATGGTGTACAACTCTGAACCCTCATGTACACCTATTTTTTTGCCTGATATATCGAGTACATCTCCTTTTTTTGTTTCAATGTAGTGCTTTAAAAACTCTTTCATATCCACCTTACCAATAAAGCAAAGACCTTGGCTATCTTTTTTTTCTGCAGTCGGAAGATTAAATTCTCTGGCAAGTGTACGAACCTCACTTTTCTTTAAATGCCCAATTGGAAAAAGCGCATGTGACAATTCATGCTGACCAAGCTGTGAAAGGAAATACGATTGATCTTTGTCAGTATCCACTGCCTCCTTAAGCAAAAAATAATTTACTCTTTTTTCGACTTGTGCATAATGTCCAGTTGCCACATGAGTTACCCCTGCTTCAAGCGCTTTCTTGAGAAACACTCCAAACTTTACATATTTATTACAAAACACATCAGGGTTAGGAGTGCGTCCGGCCTTATACTCTGAAAGCATGTAATCCACCACCATTTCTTTATATTCTTTTTCACAATCAAGAGTAAGGAAAGGTACACCAAGGGTAGCGCATACTCGCATCGCACTTCGGCGCTCATCTCGCCATTCACATGGCAAGAAATCAGGGCTCCAGACCTTCAAAAACACCCCTGTTACGTCGTACCCAGCTTTTTGTAGCAACGCTAAAGCTACAGAGCTATCAACTCCTCCAGAGACCCCTACAAAAACTTTTTCTTTTTTTTGAGCTCCTTGACCAGTCATAATTATTATGATAATACTGTGTGCGGAGTAAAATTGCAACAATGATAAACCTGTCCTCTCGAATACCCGCAGCCATTAAAGAGCCGAAATTTACGGAGTGTATCCGTGCACTTTCCACGCTGGAATCTGCTGTTTACACCACGCTACACAACAACCACAAGGCGATACTAAACCTCCCTTCCCCTGTTTACTACATCAATTTTCACGCACGTGATATTGAAAACGGAGGGGGCACAATCAATGTCGCTCTGATTAAGAGCCAGCACCATCTACTGGAAATTGAAATCCAGTATCGCATTGAAAACTCTGTCCCCTGCTTCTTCGAAGACGACAGTTCGCCTATAAACAACTGGGGCCTTCTCGTATCTCGAATCGTGTCCGGCATCTAGACCAAAGCCACCCCGAATGGGGTGGCTCTTTAGTTATCTATTTTATAAGATATTTAGCTTTGTTTAATTTATGTTGCTCAAATGTCTTTGCATAATACATCCCACCATCATTACCTGTAAGGAAGTAAAGATAGTCTGTTTTGATTGGGTTTACCGCAGCCCGTATCGCACCAAACCCAGGATTGTTAATGGGTCCAGGAGGAAGTCCTTTGTTTGCATATGTGTTGTATGGAGAATCTTCTCGTAGATCGGCATATGATAAAGTAAAACTATCTTTACCATTGATATATTTAAATGTAGCATCCACTTGAAGTGGCATACCAATAGAAATACGTTTCCATAGAATACCTGCCACTGTTTTTTGTGCTTCTTCTCCCCGTGCTTCACCTTCGAGAATGGATGCCATCACGATAACTTCTTTCAGAGGTTTACCGAATGCATCTATCTCCGGACCAAGAATTTTTATTTTTTCATTAAAATTTGCTTCCATACGATCAATCACATCATCAGGTTTCGCGGTTGGTGGAAAGAAGTATGTATCAGGAAACAAATACCCTTCTTTGCTTTTTGCCGCCTTTTTAAAAGCTTCCACATCAAAAGAAACGAGATTTTTCGAAAGCAACTCACCTATTTCAGTAATATTAAGCCCTTCAAAAATCGTAACTCGTACCGGACTCATACCAAAGTCTCCTCGCATAATTCTCCATGCGAGCGTCAGCGGACTCTCTTTGTGAGCCAAAAGATAGTCACCGGCAGTAACCTTTTTTTCACCACCGAGCAGTATCACCAGACTACGAAACACAAACGGTGAACGAACAAGGTGTAGGGTGGTAAATTTTTGTGTCACCACTTCAAGACTCTCTCCTGATTTAATGGTCACAACACTATACACAGGAAAATTCGAAGGTGTTCGCCATAGAGATAAATATGCGGTCAGAAAAATTAGACTTATAGACAAGAAAACTACAGATAGCTTCTTTTGATGTTGTTCACCAAACAACCTTACCTTTAGCAGGAAATTTTGCACTTTATCTTTAGCAGAAAGTATACCCATAAATATTAGAGTGGAAGGTTAGCGGGAGCCTCTGCTTTCTTGGATCCAATTCGATCAAAAGCTGGTGTGGTCGCTACTCCACCAGGAAGGTGAAATATTGTTGCAAGTTCTTCGGTATTTAATACAAAATATGGCTGACTAAATTCATTATAAAAATATCCTCGGTGTTTATACGCATTAATCATGTCTTGCTTTAGTCCGTTCTGCTTACCTTTCTTTATAAACTGCCACGGATAACTCACTGTTGCATCTGGATTACGTGTTGCTTTAAAACCATTAAGCTCTCCTGAGTTATAGTTTCTAAACCCCGCAACCACACCAGCACTTACCGCTGAGTTAAAAATATCTGTAGGTGCAATATAAACAGCCCGAATACCCACATCAAAACCTGGTTTGGTTACACTTCTTTGAATCGCCACAATTTGATCCTCTTCGACTTTGGTAAGTTTTCTCGGTGGATCACCTGGCTCTTTACCTTTTGTGGCAGCTCGGATCTTATCAATTTCTTTTTCAGCACCTTTCGCCCAACGATCATCGACAAGTGCTTTTTTCACAGGATCCCAATCCTCTGCTTTGTGTGCTCGGGCAATAATCTGAATCCATACATTGTGCCCCATACCCACACTTGAAGCCAAAAACTCAACCAAAGGGGTCATAGGGTCAATCTTATGCTCTTCTTTCGGATCTTTATCCATCCCATAATCAACATATGTTTTGAGAGGAAATGGATCAGGTTTTGCAAGTTCAAATTCAGTGGTAAATGCTTTGTGAGTATCAGGGTTAAAACCAACAGTTGTTACATAGTCGGGTACTTCATGAATTTCAATTCCTGGATACTGTGAATACAAGTTTGCTTCGATTAAATTTTTAAATTTCTTTTGAGTCCAAATAAAAAAGTGAAGTTTTCCATCGATAGAACAAATCTCAAATGAATACCAAGGACGTGTCTGACCTTTCCAGTACACATCATACCAGTTACCCTCACCTCCTGTTTGAAAGAGTGCGCTAAACAAAAACTCCATCGCCTTTGGTGATTTGAATATTTCTTTTGGAAGCTTCACTTCGAGGAGGATATTTGAGAGGCTCGCAAAAAAGAGTGTACGTCGATATGCCAACCATATATTTGATAACCAGAGAGCAAGAAAGGCTGTGACCCAAAATGGAGCTGTGGTCAAAAATATATTAAATACGAGCTGGAATTGTGGTGCCTGAAACACGTTTGCGAACACTTCAAAATTCATATACTAAGTATACAAACAAAAAGAAATACCGCCAAGGCGGTATTTCTTTTTATCATGATTTACTACAACTGACTTCTAGTTAGTGAAAATTCACAGAATTGCCTTAGATACGCGAAGCAGAAAAGTTTGTAAGCGAGCCGTACTTATTGTACGGTGAGTGCACAAACTTGCACTGCGACAAAGTAGATAAGGTGATTATGTGGATTTTTTAGGCGAGGGTGTACTTTCCGTCTTTAGTCTTTTTGAAAAGTTTCGTATTCTGAAGGTTCACCATGATAGTGTTTTCTTTCACATATCGCTCTTTCATTACCTTTTCGATAATCTTTTCTTTTGTGAGTGGACCATTCTTTTCAAGCACTCCTTTGATCACATCTTTCACCACACCTGACATATAACCCCATTCAGAGAGAGCGTAGAGACCTCGTCCTACAAGTACAAACCGAGGATCTTTGATGAGTTCATTGTGGGTTGTTGCTACGTGCGCTTTCTTACCAAAGAGTTCACCGATCAGCTTTGCAACTTCACGGAAGTGAATTGGTGAGCCATGTCGTCGAATCACGAGAAACGCATAATCTCGCATTCCTTTTGTGTTGATATTTGGAGAATCAGCTTTACCCCATTCACCAAGTGGATTTTTACTGATTGTTTTTGAGATAGCCAACCATCGTCGAAGAATTTCTTCGTTCTTGTATTCAGATGCTACTTCCTTAAGGTGTTCAAGGAAATTTTCAATCATTTGAGATTCAGGAAGAATCTGTTCATCTGACATGTTTTCATAGAGTTTTCGGAGAGATTCATGAATCTTCTTAGAAAGATCTTTGTCTACATGCCATCGGTGCTTGAATTCAGCATCTTCTTTTTCTTTGGTAAATTCCTCACCTACCACAAGAAGAAAATGAATATGATTCTGAATACTTTTATCTTTTGAGATATATTTGAGCAATTCTTCTTCAGATACCATTCCACCCAAAACTTTTACAATTGTCTTAAGTTCGTCGAATGCAACTTTTTCTATTTCATACTCTTTTGACTTTCGGATGTTTGCAATTGAATAGTTTTCAATCTGTCGTACTCGCTCACGAGTGATTTTGTATTTCTTTCCAATAGCTTCAAGTGTCATGCGTTTTGTATCCGCACCAAGTCCGTATCGGCCAATGATCACATCCTGAGCACGTGGAGAAAGTACGCCGATAAGACGTTTAGAAACTTGTTTCGGTTTGAATGTGATAATTGTTTTTTCGCTCATATATCAATAAATGTATAAATTAATAAGTGTTTGAGTGGTATAGAATACTATATTTGTATCATTTTTAGTGCCGTACGTCAAGGAAATTACATCACGTGTCACATAACTATATTTATCAACCTATTTTTAATAAAAATTACTTTTTTGACCACTGAATCTCCTATCCATTTTTGTATCTGAACATCTTTTTTAATATATGCCAACACCTCGGATTCTTCACTGTCAACATCTACTTTCACCTCTCCTCTCATTTTTCCATTGATCTGTACAACAATAGTAACTGTAGACGCTTTCATTTTTCGTACATCAGCTTTTGGCCACTGTTCTTTTACGAGCGTAGTTTTATTTCCTAAATCTTTCCATAATTCTTCTGTCACATGTGGTGCTAGTGGATGGAACAGTTTTAAAAACATTTCAAAATCTTTTTTCGTGATTCGCACCTGTGTTTCATTTACTCTCTTTTCCATTTCATTGAGTGCAATCATGAGTGCAGATACGGCAGTATTATGAGAAAAGTTTTCCATATCATTGGTTACTTTTTGTATTGTCTTATGAAGCACAGTTTCCAATTCAGCATCTGTTTTCTGCACTTTCAATTTTGACTTTTGACTTTCAACTATCGACTGCCCTAGTCTCCATACACGCTCCACAAATCTGCGTGACCCAATGATATTTTCTGTATTCCATGGGAGCCCTGCTTCAAATGGACCCATAAACATTTCATATACTCGAAATGTATCTGCGCCATAGGTAGCCACCACATCATTTGGGTTGATCACATTACCCCATCGCTTTGACATTTTTCTTCCGTCCTCTCCACCAATCATTCCTTGATTGCGAAGCACCTTAAAAGGTTCTTCGTGTTTTACAACACCAATATCTTTCAGAAACTTATTCCAAAATCGAGAGTACAAGAGGTGTCCTGTTGCATGTTCTGCACCACCTACATAGGTATCTACCTGACCCCAGTATGAAAGCGCTTTCTGTGAAGCAATTTCCTTTTTATTTTTTGGGTCCATATATCTGAGGAAATACCACGAAGAACCTGCCCATCCAGGCATAGTGTTTGTTTCATATCCTTTTTTTGTCCATGCAGACACACTTGCAAGCGGAGATTCTCCGGTGCCTGTCGGTTCGTATGATTTTACATCAGGAAGCTTGAGTGGAAGTTTCTTTGTATCAACCTCGTGAATAATACCGTTTTTGTCTGTATACAATGGTATTGGTTCACCCCAATATCGTTGTCGAGCAAAGATCGCATTTCGCATTTTGTATTTTGTAACAATCTTACCTCCGACTTTTTTTGTGATAGCTGTTTTTGCATCACCACTTTTCATACCAGAAAATTCATCGCAGTTATGAAGCAGACCCTCCTCTGTATGAGCACG
>DBEI01000011.1:5181-5451 GCA_002294445.1 Patescibacteria group bacterium UBA910 | reverse complement strand
GGGCGGTCGCCGTTGCGTCTTGTACTTGTACTGGAGTGGCGGTCAGTGGGGCTGGGACGTGTTCTGGTTGGAGCACGGCTGGTACGCTAGCCACCCGTCTGCCGTTCTCGCAAGTTAGCTCTTGGGATTTGGTCACTGGGACCTTCTTGGAACCTTTGACCTTTGTCCTTGGACCCCGCATTCAAAATACCGAGTGCGGGGTCTTTTCATATATAAAAATGTTATGATTATTTTGGTATTAGGTGAATATCAGTGCGTGTTTACGGATAC
>DBEI01000011.1:0-4893 GCA_002294445.1 Patescibacteria group bacterium UBA910 | reverse complement strand
TATCAGTGCGTGTTTACGGATACGTGCCACCGAACCCAGTATCCATATACCCAGAGTATTTGAGATTACGGTTTCAGATAGCGTGGTATATGCAGACACTTCAAAAAAAGAAGTTACTTGGTATAGCGTACTAAGGTATTAAGATACCGAAGACAGTGGAACCACCACAGACAACCTTGAGAGTATTCAAGAGGTAGTGATATTGACGGTATGCTATGCAATCCTTCGGAACTCGGACGGTAACCGTTACGTCTTGTACTTGTACTGGAATGACGGTCAGTGGAACTGGAACGTGAACTGGTTGGAGAACGACTGGAACGCTAACAACCCGTCTGCCGTTCTCGCAACTCACTTCATTTCTCTCCCGACTTCGTGTTGGGAGAGTTTTTTTAAGAGTTGACCGTGCCAACCACCGAGCATTTTACCTATTTCATCCATCGGGACCGAAAGAGCAATGTATTTTTTATTATCAATAGATTTTGTTTCCCAGAGTATTATTAGGAGTATTCGGAGTGTATCAATTTTTCGTATAGCTAAACGGACATATGGGTGTTTTTCAGCAGGAGAAAGAAAGCTCGCTATTGAAACGGCTTCAATACTTTCTACGAATAGAGTATCAACTTTTTGACCGAGAGAATGCTTGTGGAGCTTTGGTAGTAACTGGTAGTATCCGTACCAAAGGACATAAGCACTTTTTAGTTTCTGAAGTAACGGTAGTAATCGTAGATTTTTATGAGCATTGGTCGGGTGCAATTCACTCACAGATACGAGCATATCATTTCCCTTGAAAATCTCCTAAGTGCTTGGAGTGAATTTGTTATTGGTAAAAAATCTCGCAAAGATGTTCAGATATTTCAGCAAAATCTAATGAGAAACATCATCTCACTTCATAAGGACCTTATAACAAAAAATTATAAACATTCTGAATACGAGGCATTTAATATCTCTGACTCTAAACCAAGAAATATACATAAAGCATCGGTCCGAGACAGACTACTCCATCACGCTATATACAGACAGCTCTACCCATTCTTTGATAAAACATTTATATCTGACTCGTATTCTTGCAGGTTTAATAAAGGTACACAGAAAGCAATAAAAGCTTTTCATAGATATTCAGAAAAAATATCTCAAAATGGAACAAGAAAGGTCTGGGTTCTGAAATGTGATGTAAGAAGGTTCTTTGCATCAATAGACCAAAGTATTCTGATTGATATTATAGACAGTTATATTTCTGATAAAGATATTGTTTGGCTTATCTCACAAATTGTTAAAAGTTTTTATATAACAGAAGGTGTTGGTTTGCCTTTAGGTAATCTCACTTCTCAACTTCTTGTAAACGTATATATGAATAAGTGTGACCAGTTTGTAAAACATAAAATCAAAGCAAAATACTATATTAGATATGCAGATGACTTTGTTATCTTGTCAGAAAATAAGGAGTGGCTTTTAAGTATATTACCTCGCATACAAGATTTTTTAGAAGAGAAATTAAAATTACATCTTCATCCAAATAAAATTTCTATAACCAATCTTGCTCTAGGACTAGATCTTCTTGGTTGGGTCCATTTTACCGACCATAAAGTTTTAAGAACTGTTACAAAAAAGAGAATGTTTAAGAATATAGAGATAAGTGAAGGTAAGGAAGAGGTGGTTCAGTCATATATTGGACTTTTAAGTCACGGAAATACCAAGAAATTACGAAATAAATTGATAGGTGGTTTGGTTTATACATATGATTGACTTAGTGGAAGATGTGGCGTATCATTGGAGTCAATGTAAGTTCTCGTAGTTTTCGTGAGAAAAGGAGAGAGACTAGTCGCCTTACAGTTTAAAATAAAGACTAGTGAAAAAGAAAATGGCACAGAAGTTGTACGTAGGAGGTATTGCATATGCTACAAGCGATGCAGCATTAAAAGATGCATTTGCTCAGGCAGGAAATGTAGTATCAGCTACAATTATTATGGATAAAATGACAGGCCGATCAAAAGGTTTCGGTTTCGTAGAAATGGCATCTGATGCAGAAGCACAGGCTGCTATTGATATGTGGAACGGAAAAGAACTTGATGGACGAAAGCTTACTGTAAATGAAGCTCGACCAATGGAACCACGAGCTCCACGAACAGGTGGTTTTGACCGAGGGAATGATCGAGGTGGTCGTTCATGGTAATACAAGAACTTCCATATTTGGTAAATTTCGTTGTTGGACATCGATAATTTGATTGTCGTCGTACGACCAGTACGCCTCCAATCAAATTTCTCGTCCGCCTAGAAATTTTCTCAAATATGAAATTTCTAAAACTCGTCTCTAAAAACAAAAAACATCCGCAAGGATGTTTTTTGTTTTCCACCGAAAACGCTTCACAAATTATAAAAAAAGAGTAGTATACAAGCTTTGTGAGCCATTACTAAAATTTAAGTGCGATAATTATGCAATCAATCGTTTCAAAGATAAAAGCCAATTGGCAGTCAGGTTTAACAGTGTCTCTCGTATCTATTCCGCTCTCTGTGTCATTGGCGGTCGCATCAAATAGTACACCTACAGCCGGTATTATCACTGCTATTTGGGCAGGTCTCATGACCTCGTTGTTTGGAGGAAGTAATTACAATATTGTGGGTCCTACTGGTGCACTCTCAGGAATCTTGGCTGCATATGCACTGACACATGGTGCAAGCGCACTTTCAATGCTTGCAATCGTTTCTGCTGTGTTTATCCTCATCTCATACGTATTTAAGCTCGAGCGTTATCTTGTATTTATTCCCGCATCTACAGTGCATGGATTTACGCTTGGTGTTGCATTTATTATTGCGCTTAACCAGATGAATTTTGCGCTTGGGCTTTCAGGACTCGAAAAACATCCAGAGTTTATTAAGAATGTGTTTGAAACATTTTCACATATCGCTCAAACATCTCTACCGACATTTGGTATTTTTGCTGTGTTTCTCGCTGGGCTGTTTATACTCCTCAAGTTGACTCCAAAGCTTCCTGGTGCAATTACACTGACACCGATCGGTATTGTGTTGGGATATTTAGGGACAGTAGGAAAGTTGCCATTTGAGCTTAAGACACTAGGTCAGCAATATGCCGAAATTGCACCAAAGGTATTTGAACCAATCCATTTTTTCTTTGATTCATCGCTATTTCTCCCAGCTCTCACGGTAGCGGTTGTCGCTATCTTGGAGACAATGATTTCTGCAAAAATTGCAGATGGTATGACTGGTACAAAATATCAACCACGTAAAGAAATGTTTGGTCTCGGTATTGCCAACATAGTCTCAGGACTGATGGGTGGTATTCCTGCCACAGCAGCACTCGCTCGTACATCACTTAATGTGAAAACGGGAGCGAACGACAAGATGTCAGCAACTATTTCAAGTATATGTATTGCCTTGATCTCATTTGTATTCCTTTCATACTTCAAATATATACCACTTGCGGTTATAGCAGCGATCCTGGTGTTTGTGGCGGTACGAATGGTGGAGATTGTGCATTTCTATCGAATGTTCGCGTTTGATAAAAAGAGCTTCACTATTTCACTTCTCGTCGCAATGGTGACTATTTACGAAGACCCAATTGTCGGTATCCTTTTTGGTACTGCCGTTGCACTCCTCTTATTTGTTGAAAAGTTGTCTAAAGGTCAGTTTGAATTGATCATAAACAACTCAGAGAAAAAAATAGCGGATCATGTGGTGGGTGAGGATATTGATGATAATAATATCTGTAAAGATTGTCATACGCTTGTGTATTCAATCAAAGGTCAGCTTGCATATGTAAATGCCCAAGCGCATATCTCTCGATTTGAAACTAAGCTAAACGCTGACTATGAAAACGTAGTACTTCGTATGCGAGAGCTTTTCTTTATAGATCTTGATGGAGTGGATGCATTTGAGGAAATTGTAAACCTTATTGAATCTCAGGGAAAACAAGTGCTTTTGACCGGAGTGAATCCGCTTATTGAGAAATCACTCGAGGAAAGTAAAGCGTTCCAGAGAATACGAGATACTAAAAGAGTGTTTACTCATACAAGAGAGGCGCTTCAAAAACTCGGATACGCATTGTAGGACAAACCTTCAAAACCACTCCAATCTGGAGTGGTTTTGATATACTGAAGTTATGAAAAAAGCTTTGATAATTATTATGTGTGGGGTTGTGCTTGCGGGAGGTGTGTATCTAATGAGAACACCTCATGCGCAAGTCATACCCCAGGGTTCCTATAAGACAAAAGAAGTGGTGCTTGGAAATACGCGATATGTACTCGATATTGCTGACACAGCCCCACTTCGAGAACAGGGATTGTCATATCGTACATCTCTGGCACCACAGACAGGTATGCTGTTTGTGTTTAATAGTCCGGGGGTATTGAAATTTTGGATGAAAGATATGAACTTTCCACTCGATATTATCTGGCTCGATGCAGATAAGAAAATAGTACATATTGAATATGGACTATCACCATCTACATACCCCCGATCTTTTGGTCCAGAAATACCAACACAATATGTAATAGAGTTAAGGTCTGGTGATGTGGAGAGAAATGGTGTGCGGATAGGAGATAAGATAAATTTTGATCTCTAAAGTTTTTTACAGATGTAAAAGTCTAAACGCCCTTGTGTAAGGGCGTTTTTTTGATCCGCTATTTTACATCATTTTAGTTTTGTATCGCAGTGGGAAACAAAGTGAGTTTTCCACCGTTTTTTGCAGTTTTTTTGAAGTGTTTTGAGTTAGAATAATTGTCCAACTATATTTTTAGTAAAAAAATATCTAAAAAATAGGGGAAATGATTAAAATTATCAGCTTGAATAATACTTTTCTATGAGTATCAATGTAAAACACCATGACGGTACTGTAGTACCCTTTAATGCCGACAAAATCAACCGATCAATTGAGCGTGC
>DBEI01000061.1 GCA_002294445.1 Patescibacteria group bacterium UBA910 | reverse complement strand
TTGTACTGCAGATATTAATTCTTATTTAGGGGGTTTTCTTAATCTTACAATCACTATCGGTGCTGTATTGGCAATGATATATATCGGCTTGTATGGATTTCAATATGCAGTGTCAGACAGTGCACCAAAAAAAAGTGAATATAAAGATAAATTATGGACTATATTTCAAGGTTTATTACTTATCCTTTCTGCTTATGTGATTATATACACAATAAACCCAAAATTGGTGGCAGTTAATTTAAATTTAGAATCTCCAAAATATCAACCTGTACCAGTTGATACAACTGGAGGAAATGCATCTATGGGCACAGTAGGTTGTCGAAGTGCAACCGAATGTGTATATCGCTACACAAACTCAGTGGGTGCAAGTATTGCGTATAAAAACTGTTTTGAGTGTAATGCTGCAACGACATATGGTATAGACGTAAAGACAACTGTTATAGACGGTAAGAATGCTTTAATAAATAGAGATTTAGGATCTCGGCTAGCAGCGATCCAAGCAGAAAGTAACAAACTTGGCACACAACCTCAATTTATACTTACCGAAACATGGCCACCAACAGTAAACCACGCTGAACAAGGACAATACAATGGTACATCCGTTGACCTTGCTTTTAAAACACCACCAACAGCAACACAAATTAAAACTTTTATTGAAATTGCAAGTCGAAATGGAATTAGTGCACAATATGAAGTAAAGACTCAGGCAGAAGCTGATAGTCTTATAGCACAAGGTGTTCCTACAAGCGGAATACTTGCCGTAGGATACGTTACAGGTGGACATTTCTCAATATATAAAAAATAAATGACCAAAAAAATCCTCAAAATTAGCGCTTTTGTACTCATCATTCTTGCTGTGGCACTGACCGCGTACTATTTCATACTTTCAACAAATGAAAATGTTGCAACTGGAAAGAAACCTTTTTTTGGAAACTTATTTCCTTTTGGAAATAATACTGTTGTAAATGAAGAAATACCTTTTGCTTCAACAACTCCAGAGATCAAAAATGAACCACAAACAGGAACATTTGAACAAAAAGTACGCCTGATTTCAAATGAACCCGTAGCAGGAAGCATTTTTATACCAAGTACAAAAGGGGATACGGTGAGATATATAGAAAAAGCAACGGGTCATATTTTTGATGTACCAACATTTGAAAATACAACCAATCGTATTTCAAACACAACTATTCCTCAAATCTACATTGCATCATTTACAGAAAATGGTAATAGTTTCATTGCTCAATATACAAAAGATGGTGATATTATAGAAACATTTTATGGAAAAATAACAGGAACAAGCACAGAAAGAACAGTTTCTGGAACAATTCTTTCTCGATCTACTCTTTCTTTTTCAACTTCACCTGATCAAAAAAATATATTTGTATTAGAAAAAACAAAAGGTGGCACAGAAGGTTATATTCAAAATTTAGCAAATATGTCGAAAAAACTTGTATGGACATCACCTTTAAGAGAGTTTATTCCTCAATTTATTTCTACAGACCATATAACCCTTCAGAGTAAACCTCATACATCTGCAAATGGTTTACTTTTTGATATAAATATTCAAAACAATACAACAAAATTATTACTGACTCAATTAAACTTAAGTACACTTTCAAATAAAAATGGAATAAGTGTCCTTTATTCGAACAACAAAAGTTTATTTGTATTTAATGTAGAAACAAAAAAATCAGTAGAAATAAATCCAAGAACTTTTCCTGAAAAATGTGTATGGGCTAATACAAAAGCATTCTTATATTGTGCTGTACCAAAAACAAATCTTAATAGCACTTCACTATATTCATGGTATCAGGGAAAAGTTTCCTACTCTGACACTATCTGGGAATACGACCTAGTAGGTGATACGGCACGACAAATAGTTAATTTAGAAGAGCTTGCAGGTAGAAGTATTGATATTTCAAACATTTCGATAAATCAATCAGATACACTACTACTCATACAAAGCAAGACCGATGGAAGCCTTTGGACAGTAAAGACAAACTAAAAAAACAACCAGATGATAATCTGGCTGTTTTTTTAGTTTATTAATTCTTGCGAATATGTTTACGAATATAAAGCTCCTGACCAATAGTAAATATATTACTTGTAATCCAGTATAGAGATACAGCAGCTGACACAGACCATGAAATAAATGTTACCAATACAGGAAAACCATATCGCATCTGAGTTTGCATCATTTTCATCACATCTTCTTGTACCGTTGGTTTACTATCTACATTTGTATCCTTACTAGCAGGTGGAGTCGCGTAAACGAGTTGAAAATATGTAGATACACCTGCAAGAAGGGCTAATATCACACTTTTACTTGCGATATCGATCAACCCTAGGAAATTCATATGCACCAATACAGGAGCACTCACAAAAGAGTAGAGAAGTCCAAGGTTGATTGTTGGGAGTCCAGATTTAAGGAAAATTCTATATAACGCAATGATAATAGGGAGTTGAATAAGAAGCACTAAAAAACCTGCAAGTGGATTTATATTTTTCTCTTTATATAAATCAATTGTCTTTTGTGCTTGTATTTGTTTATCTGGATACTGCTCTTTTATTTTTTTAAGATCTGTCTCTATCTCTTTCATTTCAATTTGAGATTTCGTTGCTTTAATTGAAAGAGGGAACATAACCAACTTCACAATAATTGTGAATAAAATAACAATTACTCCCGCATCAAAAAATGGGAGTGTATCCATAAGAAAAATAAGTCCGTTATAGAGTGGTTGATAAAATACCACGTTAAAAAATGATGAAATCATAGTTTTGTAATAGTAGCTTTTTAAAAAACAGAGAGCAAGTGTATTGTATTACATAAATAGATTTGCTTGACGTAAGATTGATTCAATAACAACAAACAATTCATCAAAACTACTATCTTTAGCTTCTTTTTTGAGAGTAAATACACACAAAAAACCTGGAGTAATACGAGGGAGTACCATCTGTATACCTCTATATACACGTCGTCTTTGACGATTTCGATCTACAGCACGATTTGAGACTTTTTTAGAACAAAGCACTGCAAACCGTGTAGGTTTTTCTGTATTTGTTTTATATACAGACAAAAACAGGAGAGGTGAGTGGTAACTCATTCCTCTTCCTGTTAATGTTTTAAAGGTTGTTTTATCTATTCTACGTGCTTTAGGAAGCATATGATGAGACTAAAACCAGATTATTTCTTCTTTATTGAAACTTTCTGTTTTACAGTAGACAATGCAACTCGTCCTTTTCGTCGTCGTCGGAGGAGTGTCTTTTTTCCACCAGCAGTTTTAGTTCGAGAAAGAAAACCATGTTTCTTTGCTCGTTTTCGTTTTTTAGGTTGATATGTTTGAGACATAATATTATTAAGTTTGTTCTTATATTATACAGAAGTTTCAAATTTGAGTAAATTTCTAAACGGGAGAAAAAAATAATTTGAGGTGTACTTAGTGGCACAGTGAGAATTATTTTTTGAATCCCAACAACGAAATTTACCAAATATGGAAATTCTGAAAAACATTAACATATTTAAGAGGCTTTAACAAGTGTTCTAAAACTTTGCACCCGATATAATATCTAGAACATGGAGTTAGATAATAAAAAAATTTGGGATACTGTTTTAGTAGAAATGGAATTATCAATTTCTAAACCTAACTTTAACACTTGGTTTAAAGACACATATATTTTAAAAATAGAAGATGGTACTGTATTTCTTTCTGTTCCAAACAACTTTGTTTCTGAATGGTTGTCTCAAAAATTTCATAACACCATCCTTAAATCATTAAGAAATATTTCAAACTCATTCCACTCTCTTCAGTACATTATTACAAAAGAGGATATGCGATTAAAACTCGCTCAAGAAAAAACCCAACTTATCAACAAAGAACTTCCTCTTGATAATTACTATATAAATAAAGACGATAACCTTAATCCTCGCTATACATTTGAATCTTTTGTAGTTGGTCCATTCAACGAGCTCGCACATGCAGCAGCTCAAGCGGTGATAAAAAAACCAGGAATTGTCTACAACCCTCTGTTTATCTACGGAAATACAGGACACGGTAAAACACACCTCATTCAAGCAATAGGGAATTATCTCAAAAGCGGACAACGTAAGATATTCTATACAACATCTGAAAAATTTGGTCAGGAGTATGTAAACGCGCTCCAACTCAACAAACCAAACTTTTTCAAGGAGAAATATAGAAAATACGATGTATTAATCATGGATGATATTCAGTTTTTGTCTGGAAAAATGAAAATGCAGGAGGAACTGTTTCATCTTTTTAATCATTTATATGACAACAATAAGCAAATTATATTTTCTTCAGATAAACACCCTGCACTCATACAAGATCTCGAAGATCGTCTAAAATCTCGATTTAGTGCAGGAATGATTGTTGATATACCACCCCCAGACTCAGAATCACGAGCGGCTATTATTAAAACAAAAATCACACAAAATAATTTTCCTCTTTCAAAAGAAGTGGTTGATTTTCTCGCATACTCACTTTCTGGAAATATTCGTGAATTAGAGGGTATTTTAAACTCAATTATTTGCCAATCTCAACTAAAAGACAAAGAATTAAGTCTCAATGAGGTAAAAAACTTCATTAAGACAAGTACAAAGCCAAAGAAGAACGTCTCAGCAAAAGAAATTGTTAAAACTGTAGCAGATTTTTATAATATTGAAGAAAACCTTATTTACGAAAAAACACGTAAAAAAGAAATTATAAAACCTCGACAGATTATTATGTATATCCTTCGAGAAGAATTTAATATCTCATACCCAGCAATAGGGGAGAAACTTGGTGGAAGAGACCACACCACGGTGATGCACTCTTGTGAAAAGATTAAAAATGACATGGTTGCCGACACAAATCTCACTAACGAAATAAATCAATTACGATCAATACTTGTATAAGACAAGTTTTGTATTCTAGATTGATATGCTAATGTGTACATAAACCTGTGGATAACCCTGTGGAATACCTCGGTTTAGTATAGGTATAACTCAGGGATAACTTTCTCACTGTATGTGTAAAAGTAACGCTTATATGTGTATATTTATAAGGATATTATAATAATCCACAAAGCTATTCACAGTTTTCCCACAGTTTTCCACAGATAAATATTTTTTAAACCTTTATATAGAGCCATTTTAAGAGTTTTCCCTCTATTAACACCCTTAATAGCAATAGGATTCTTTAAAAGGGTAAAATAAATACAACTATGAAGATCGAATGTGTGAAAGAAAAACTTGCGAAGGCGTTAGTGAAAGCGGAAAAGATGACGAGTCGTCAGAGTACGCTACCAGTACTTTCTTGTGTACTCCTAAAAGCTGAAGGATCTACTCTTTCTATTTCAGCAACCAATTTGGATCTTGGTTTAGATATAACCCTTCCGGTAAAAATTACAGAACCAGGATCTGTAGCTGTTCCAGGGAATATATTATCTTCGTTTATAGCAAGTATCTTTAATGATAAAAATGTAACTCTGGAAACTGAGGGGACAAACCTTAAGGTGTCTACTGAACACACTAAAACAGTGATCAAAACGTTTCCTTTTGAAGATTTTCCGATTATTCCAAAACTTACCGACAGTGTATCTTTCGATGTATCAATCCAAGATTTTATTAAAGGATTAAAATCTGTATTGTATGCATCATCTCAATCAACAATTAAACCTACGCTTGCAAGCGTCTATATTTACTCAGATGAAGAGTTTATCGTATTTGTGGCTACAGACTCATTTAGACTTGCTGAGAAGAAAATAAAGGTTAAAAAACATAAAGATTTTTCATCGATTCTTATTCCGGTTAAAAATATCCCTGAAATCATTAAATCTTTTGAGGATATTTCAGATGATGTAACTGTTTCTTTTAATCAAAACCAAATTTCTTTTGAGTATGAGGGTATTTATCTTGTTTCTCGAGTGGTTGATGGTAGTTTTCCTGATTATAAAAAAATTATTCCATCTGAAGTTAAAACAGAAGTTGTTGTGCTCAAGCAAGATATTATAAATGCACTAAAAATATCTAATATTTTTAGTGATAAGTTTAGTCAGGTGTATATTACAGCTTCGCAAAAAGATAAATTATTTGAAGTAAAAACAAAAAATCTTGATATTGGAGAAAATGTTAATACTGTTGATGCTGTTGTAAAAGGGGATGATATTACGGTAAGTTTTAATTACAAATATATAAATGATTGTTTTCAATCTATAGAATCTGATTCTCTTGTATTTTCATTTGTTGATCAGGGTCGTCCGTTGGTTATTAAAGGTTCAAGTGATTCGTCATATCTTTATCTTGTGATGCCGATGAATAAGTAAAGCTTTTATATAGTGATTAATATGTTTAATATTTCTTCATTTTTAAAACGAGCTACCAATCTGCTTGATTCTGGTGAGATTAAAAAGAAAGAAATACAGTATATTATTCAAAAATATACTAACTACACATGTCCTGGAGAGTTGATTGATATTCAAAAAGATGTACTTGTATTAAAGATAAATCCTGCATATAAAATGGCTTTATTTATGAAGAAAAAAGAGATTCTAGAAGACTTAAAACCTTTTGGAATTTCAGATATACGTTAAACAAAAACTCCTTTTCGGAGTTTTTGTTTAACTTATTGAGTAATATAACCGTTTGATTGTACCCATTTTTGAACACTATATTCCCAATATGGATATTGTGGATCTGAAGCGGGATTTGTAGGAACTGGTCCTCGAGGATTATCTTTATCAATCCAATATAGTTCGGAGTGTATACCACCTGATAGTGTTTCTGTTATGTTGTTGTAGGGAAGTTGTGGATCTGTAGTTTGTGCATTTGTGTATGTAACTGTAGATATTCCACCTTGCCATTTACCGCGGATAATCGGTTTTATCTCATAAGAATCTTCTTTAATCGGATCAATAAATGATTCGTTTGGTTTGTCTTTAAGTGCCTCATCCATAAGTGCACGCCACATAGGAGCAATAATTGTACCAGACATTCCAACCATTGGAGTGTTTTCGTTGTTTCCAGCCCATGCTCCTACTACAATATTAGGTGTATATCCTACAAGCCATGCATCTTTATTGTCGTTTGTGGTACCTGTTTTTACAGCCACATCACGACCTCCAAAATATACAAGAGAGTTTGAACCAAAGAGTGGTGTCCGAGCTACGTTATCCGAAAGAATATCCGATATTCTTCGTGCGCTTTCTGGATTGAGTACAGGTATACTTTTTGGAGTATATTCTTCAAGTATATTACCTTTTGTGTCTTCTATTTTTAGAATAGATGCATACGGTACTCTTACACCATCGTTTGCAAAAACTCCATATGCAGATGTCATATCAAGTAAAGATACTTCACCACCTCCAAGTACAAGTGTAAGTCCATACTGATTTGGGTTGCCAAGTGAGGTGATACCCATATTTTTTGCTAGATTGATTGCGTTTTGTACTCCAACAAGATAGAGGAGTTTTACTGCAGGTACGTTCATAGATGAACCAAGTGCTTCACGGAGTGAAACAGGTCCTGTGTATTTTGCGTTGTAGTTTTTAGGTGAGTAACATGGAGGAACACTACTCATACTTTCAACAGGGCACGCAGTGGAGAACTGAGTTTCAGTGTTAAAAAGTACTGTTTCTGGAGTGTATCCTTTATTGAAACTTTCAGCGTAAATAAAAGGTTTGAAGGTAGATCCTGGTTGTCTTTTAGCTGTGGTCACGTTGTATTGACCATCGATGGTCTTGTCGAAATAATCTCGTGACCCAACCATTGTAAGGATTTCTCCTGTCTTAGGATCTATAACAACAAATCCATCATTTTTACCTTTTACCTTTGCTTCATTTACAAGTGCATATTTTAAGGCAATATCTTCAGCTTTTTTTTGGAGAGGGTAGTCAAGTGTTGTGGTTACACGAAGTCCTCCATTTTCAAGTACATCATCACCGTATTTGTTAACTAGGTATTCTTTTACGAACATTACAAAATGAGGAGCTTTAATACCTTTTTCTTCTTTTGGTAAGAAAGAAACAACTTCATTTTTTGCAGATTGATATTGTTCATCAGTGATATAACCAACTTGTTTCATCTCTTTAAGTACTAGATTTTTTCTATCATCAAGTGCTTTTTTGTTTTTTCCATATGGAGAATAAAATGTAGGTGCTTGAGGTAGGGCAGCGAGATATGCGGCTTCAGCAATGGTTACATCTGAGGCTTTTTTACCGAAATATGTCTGACTCGCTTCTTCTACACCGTAGTTGTTTCCCCCGTAAGGTATTTCATTGAGATAGAGTTCAAAAATCTCATCTTTGGTAAGCATTTTTTCAAGACGAAGTGCAAGAATCCACTCTTTTATTTTTCGAGTTGGTGTTTTGTCATCAGAAAGAACTGTTTTTTTGATTACTTGTTGAGTGATTGTTGAACCACCTTGGCTGTATGAAAAGGAAGTGAGGTTTACTAATATTGCACGGAGAAATGCTGTTGGTTTAATACCTTTATGAGTATAAAAATCCTGATCCTCTATGGCCACAGTTGCTTCTTTTATATAAGGAGATATTTCGGTAAATGGTACAACTGTGCGTTTTTGACTTTGAAATATATCATAGAGTAGTATTTTTCCACTTCTGTCATATATTTTGGTTGATTGAGTTACTTTTCGTTCTTTAAAACTATCGAGAGTAGGTATTTTAAAGGTTGAAATCCAGATGATCATGATACCAAGAAAAATAACTCCAATAGCTGTGAGTCCGGTGATAATATTGCGTATACCAATTTTTTTTGCTCGATGATGAGTCTTTTTAGCCAAAGAAACACCGTGATTAATGTATTTTTTCATATAAATAAAGTATTTAGAATTATATCACTGTTTATGGTATAACATATGTATATGTTTTTCCAAAAGAAACCAGAGATAAATACAGACGATACTCAAATAGAACATTTTCTTACTCGTGGTGTTGAAGCGGTTTTTCCAAGTAAAGCGTTTATACAATCACGTATGAAAAAAGGTGAGCAACTTACCTTATACCTTGGTGTTGATCCAACAGGTCCAACTCTTCATATGGGACACCTGATTCCTATTCGAAAATTAGCTGAATTTCAAAAACTTGGTCATCAGATTATATTTTTAATTGGTGATTTTACTGCAACTATTGGTGATCCTGATAAAGCGTCAGTTCGTAAACCTCTCACTCGAGAAGAAGTTCTTTCTAATCTTAAAGAATATAAAAAACAAGCGTCGCGATTTATTGATTTTTCTGGTTCAAATAAAGCGCTTTTTAAATTCAATTCAGAGTGGTTAGGAAAAATGACATTTAAAGATGTTCTTGAGCTTTCATCATTAATGACTGTGGATCAGATGTTAAAGCGAGATATGTTTAAGAAACGTATACAAGAAGAACGTCCAATCTATATTCATGAATTTATGTATCCTCTTATGCAAGGATATGACTCTGTAGCTATGAACGTTGATGGGGAAGTAGGTGGGAACGATCAGACATTCAATATGCTTGCGGGTCGTGATCTATTAAAGCAAATAAAAAATAAAGAAAAGTTTGTGATTGCAATGAAGCTTCTGGTGGATCCTACTGGAAAGAAAATGGGTAAAAGTGAGGGAAATATGGTGTCTCTCGATCAAACACCAGAAGATATGTTTGGTAAAGTAATGAGTTGGCCAGATGATATGATCGTACCTGCATTTGAGATAGTTACAGATGTATCAATTGAAACTATTACTGATATTAAACATAAATTATCAACAGGAGAAAATCCTAAACATTTCAAGGTGAAGCTTGCTTCAGAAATAGTAAACCTTTGTTTTGGAGAAAAAGAAGCAACAAAAGCTCGTCACGCATTCGAACAAACTTTTTCTAAAGGAGGAATTCCTGAGGAAATTGAAGAAGTAAGTGGTGGACAATCATGGATTGATGTATCTATCGAACATAAATTAGTTGAATCAAAGACAGAGTTTAGAAGGTTGGTAGAAGCGGGTGCAGTTTCAGAAATGACAACGGGAGAAAAAATTACTGATCCAAACACCATTGCAAAACCGGGAGTATATAAAATAGGGAAACGACGGTTTGTTAAAATAGTGTAATTAAAAAGACCGCATATGCGGTCTTTTTAATTTACCATTCTTCTCCGTCTTCAAAATCCTCGTCTACAAGGTCTATCTCTGCATCTTCTTCCTCTTCTGGAAATTCTTCTTCCTCATCCTCGTTATCACTTTTCTTTTTTTCAGTTTTTTTGTTTTCAATAAGAGGGTCAAACATAAGGGGATCGTCGATATCTGTAGGAGTTTCACCGTCTACATCTGCGTCAACTTCCTCATCCTCTCCTTCAATATGGAGACCTGGGCCAAGTTTATCTGGATCTATTTCATCATCTTCCGCATCCTCTTCGTCCATAGCTTCTAATGGATCTTTCACTTCATCATCCATGTTGTTTTGAATATAAAATATTAAAAATGTGCTTAAAGTAATATATCTATTATTTAAGTCTCCATATTTGTATCAGATATCCAATATTTTGCAAATAAACAAAATGTGGATATTTTTTATTTATATACGAGAAATTGCATAGTGAGTGAGACCGATAGCGATTGCATCAAATTCATCATCGGAAGTGATGTTTTTTTGTAAGGTGATCAACTGAGGGATCATCGACATAATCTGTTGTTTATCACTTTTTCCATAGCCGGTAACCGCTACTTTGATCTCCGGAGGACTGTATTCAAAGACAGCAAGATTGTATATTCCTGCAATATATAATATGACACCTCGAGCTTCTGCCACAGGAATCACTGTTTTTTGATTTGATGTAAAAAAAAGTTTTTCCGTGGCAAGTGTGGTTGGTTTATATTCTTCTATAATGTCTTTTATTTTATTTCCAATAAGTCGAAGTCTTTCATGGTGGGGAAGTTTTGAAGATGTTTTAAAACACTCAGAATATAGAAGGGTTTCTTTATTTCTTCCTTCTTTTTCAATTATTGCAAGACCTAGCCGTTCAAACCCAGGGTCGATGGAGAGTAATATCATAGCTTTAGTTTACCACAAGAAAATTTTTAGTTTTTCTTTCACTTGGAAACAAAATAATTTTAAAAAATCAGTTAAATTGCCTTAGATACGAGAAGTAAAAAAGTTTTAGAGTGAGTTGTACTTGTTGTACAGTGAACGAAAAAACTTGCATTACGACAAAGTAGATAAGGTAATTTAACTGATTTTACTCGGCGTTAGTAAAAACTTCCTGTACCTCATCATTCTCATCAAACTCATCTAAAATTTTTCCAAGAAGTTCACCGTCTTCATCTGAAAGGGGAATGGTTGTAGAAGGAGTCCAGCTCATATCTGGGTTTCTGGTAAATGCCCATGTAACAGAACCAATACCAGCAAGAGAAAATCCATGTTTAGAAAGAATAAATTTTACTTCTTGTGCCGCTTTATTTCGATTTGAGGTAAGTGCTTCAATTACAAGTCCACAACCACCAGGACCATATGCTTCGTATGTAATAGATTCAAGAGCTTCAGAAGGCTCAGAAGATTTTTTGATTGCGCGTTCAATAATATCGTTCGGCACGTTTTCTGATTTTGCCTTTTCTATTACTGCACGTACACCAGGAGAAGTGGCTACTCCGTTTGCTTTCTTAATTTCAGAGGTAATGAGACGAACAAATTTACTAAAAATTTTAGACTTCTGTCCGTCAGTCTTTTCTTTTTGTCGCTTAATTTTTGACCATTTATTGTGTCCTGCCATAAAGATATGTTGAGTTTATTGTTGAGTGAGATTGGATTGTTTTCTTTGAATAAAATAAGGTCTAGATAAATAGTATAAATTAATGAGTTGAGCTATAACTATGTTTGTATACGTAAAACCATTACCTGTTTCTAATTTTGTAACATTTGCTATTATTTCAGAGATAATTCTAACCAACAGGACGGTAGGTAGTGATAAGATTCCAGGTAATAAAAAACACATATTTGAAAAATTATCCGATTGTCTTGCTTCGCATGATAATGTTGTCATCCATGCTCCAGCACATAATATTATATATATAAGAATAACGCTTAATCCGAAAATATTCGTTTTTTTCATGTAATATTATAGTATAGCTTCATTGTAAAATAATCAATTTATATTGATTTGATGCAACAATAAATATTTACATATAATATTTTATAAAATTGGAGGAGTGAGTCCAAGATGTTTATATCCAAGCTCAGTTACCGTTCGTCCACGAGGAGTACGGTCAATAAAACCAATCTGCATCAAGTACGGTTCATTAAATTCTTCAATAGTTGTTTCTTCTTCTGAGAGAGAAGAGGCGATAGTGTTGAGTCCCACTGGTCCTCCTCCAAATTTATGAATAATGGTTTCAAGTATTTCTCTGTCGGCTGTAGTAAGTCCCATTTTATCAACTCCTAAAAGTTCAAGTGCTTGATCAACACTTTCTTTACTAAGCTCGGTGTTGTGTACTTGAGCATAATCCCGAACTCGTTTCAGAAAATAGTTTGCTGTACGTGGTGTATAGCGACTTCGTCGTGCTATCTCTTGTGCTCCTTGTGGGTGAATAGTGACGCCGAGAATCCCTGCAGAACGTTCTACAATCTGTTGGATTTCTTCATCAGAATAAAACTCAAGTTTATGAATACCTCCTGAAAAACGTGAACGAAGAGGAGAAGATATCATTGCTATACGTGTTGTCGCTGCAATGAGGGTAAACGGTGGAAGCTCGAGTTGTATAGTGCGTGCACTTGGTCCTTTGCCGATAATAATATCAAGAGATCCAGACTCCATAGCAGGATAGAGGATTTCCTCAATTGTTTTATTAAGACGATGTATTTCGTCAATAAATAAAATATCTCCCGGTGAAAGGTTTGTGAGAATAGATGCAAGGTCACCTACTTTTTCTATAGCAGGTCCAGAGGTTGTTTTCATTTGTGTTCTCAGCTCTTTTGCAACGAGGTGAGCGAGTGTGGTTTTTCCAAGACCAGGTGGACCATAAAAAAGGATGTGTTCAGGCGGATGATTACGCTGTTTTGCGGCAGTGAGAAGTATATGAAGATTCTTTTTTATAGTGTTTTGACCAATATATTGATCCCATTCTCCAGGACGGAGTGTTGTGTCGAGAAAAAGGGAATCATCTGGTTGTTTAGCAGTGGTTTTCGGGGTACTTGACATATATTTATTATATGATAGACTTCTTCTTGAAGTAAGCACTCTGTCAGTCACGTCTTATGTGCTTCTTTTTTTTGTTCCAGGAAATAAATCTCTAAGCGACTGGACCCTTACGGGTTTACGAGTGTATCCTGCGAGGACGTACTGGGTAACATTTCGGTGTTATCTGTGACTATCCTTTGCGAATCACTTAGCTTTTGGTATAGATATTAAAAGTGTCGCTTAGAGATTTATGTTCTGGAACTATTTTAAACAATGACAACATCTCATGTGAGATGTTGTTTTTGTATCTGCATATAATTATTCATAAATAAAAAACCTGTGCAAGTAATTTTATCACTACAACTCTAAAAAAAATCACTGGCAACCTTGAAAGAGTATAATAATATAACTCATGTGTTAAATAACATTTCTAAAATTGCTTTAGATACGCGAAGTAAAAGAGTTTTAGAGTGAGCCGTACTTGTTGTACGGTGAACGAAAAAACTTGCATTACGACAAAGTAGATAAAGTGATTTTAGAGATGTTACTCTTCCATGTCGACAACGCGAGACAGTTCATCGAGAGTCGTAATCCCTTTAAGTACTTTTACAATTCCATCTTGTTTTAAGTCGAGTATACCTTGGGGAAGGGATGCTTTTTTTATTTCACGTTCACTTAAGTTTTCATTAATAACTTTTTCAATTGCATCATCCATACGTATTGCCTCGTGAATACCAATACGTCCTTTGTAGCCAATGTTGTTGCATTGTGGACATCCAACAGCTTGAAAGTATGTGTCGCGTTTAAGTCCTTCAATTTGGGTTTTATCTACTACACTATCCATCACACTATCGATAAGTTTCTTGTCTGTTTCGGTTACAGGTACCTCTTTTTTGCATTCCTTACAGAGTCTACGAACAAGTCGTTGGGCCATTGCTATGTTGATTGCAGATGAAAGTGTTTTTGGGTTTACACCAAGGTCCACAAGCCGGGGGAAAGTTCCTGATGCATTGTTGGTGTGAAGAGTGGAGAATACAAGGTGTCCGGTGAGCGCTGCATTAATGGATGTTTCTGCTGTTTCTTGGTCTCGAATTTCACCAACCATGATAATATCAGGGTCTTGTCGAAGTGCAGAACGAAGACCTTCGTTGAATGTATAATTTTTCTTTTCGTCAGTTTGAGTCTGTACGATCCCTTCGAGATGATATTCAATCGGATTTTCAATAGTAATAATCTTGATACCTGGTACGTGTACTTTTTTCAAAAATGCATAAAGTGTGGTGGTTTTACCCGAACCAGTTGGTCCAGTGTTGAGCATCATACCGTTTGGTTTTTCTATTTCATGCATTAAAATTTTTAGAAGATGTTCGTTGATACCAAGCTCTTCGAGTCCTACGGAAATAGAATCTGGGTTCAGTACTCGAAGTACCACAGACTCACTGTATGCACCAGGAAGTAGGGAAGTACGGATTTCAATCTCTGTGTTTGAGAGTTTAATACTAAAACGACCGTCTTGTGCACTTCCTACATTAAGTTTTAGATTTGAAATGAGTTTGATGCGAGAAAGGAGTAGTCTAAATGTGTCTAGATCAAATTCTGTAATATCAGTAAGTACACCATCGAGTCGGTAGCGAAGACGTACAAAAGTTTCTTCTGGTTCAAGGTGAATGTCTGATGCTTTAATTGCAATAGCTCCCGCAAGAATGATTTCAAGAATACGTGAAATACGATATGCTTTTTTCATTGAAAGCACTTCGTTGATTAATGTTGCTACGTCTGCAGTGGTGTGCACCGATGAAAGAAAGTCAGTGATCTGGTCATTTGAAATATCAAGTGCACCACCTTTTGTTTCAAATGAATATGAAAGGTCTTTGTAGCGACCCCACACTTTTTCGAGACTGTTGTGTGAGACCATGTGTACGGTTACTATGTTTCCTTTCTCTTCTATTTTTTTTATTATTTCTTGCGCAGCTTTGTTTTCAGGGGAGAGTACAGCAATATCAATTTTTTTATCTAAAGCGTTGAAAACCGCAAGTGATGCTTCACGTGCTTCAGTTTCTGAAACATATCTCAGTGCATCAATGTCGATCGGTACAGCAGTCAGATCCAGGTAGGGAATACCAAATTTTTCCGCCATTATTTGAGCAAGATGCTCCTCTTCTTGCTTTCGAAGGGTTGCAATTCGTTTATCTTGTTTGTCTTCATCAAAATCAATCATGTATATAGTATAGAGTAAAAATATTAAAAATACATTGGAAAACTTGGATAGTAAGCTATTGACAAATAGTATATAAGTATAGTATAATTTGATACGGAAAGACGTGTCCCAAACGTCTAAATTTTCTTTTAAAAAGGAGCTCTTATGAGCAAAATTGCTGTCATTCTGTGGTTGGTGTTTTCGGCTTTTGCCTTGG
>DBEI01000002.1:621-22197 GCA_002294445.1 Patescibacteria group bacterium UBA910 | reverse complement strand
ATGCTTGAATTAGTAAAACAAGGGACGATTCTTGTAAAGCAAGATAAACCTTTTCATGATATTGAAATAGAAACAGCTTTAGTGGGTGTGCCTCGCTACTAGACATATAAATTTTCACAAATTTATATGTCTAAGTGATATAATAAAAAGACTAAAAAAGAATGGAACAGCAAATTGAATCAATATTATTTTATAAAAACGAACCAGTACCTTTAAAAGATCTTTCGGCATGGCTTGAAGTCTCTGAAGAAACTGCACTTTCTGGTCTCAGTGCATTAAAAGAATCTCTCGCTTCTCGTGGTATCACCTTACTCGAAAATAGAGGTGAATATTCGCTTGTTACTAACCCAAACAACTCTTCACTTATTGAAAAAATAATAAAAGAAGAACTCTCTAAGGATCTTTCTCAGGCATCACTTGAGACACTTGCAGTGATTGCTTATAAAAGCCCTGTAACTCGTAAAGAGATTGAGTACATTCGAGGAGTAAATGTTTCTTTTTCATTACGAAATCTTTTACTTCGAGGGTTGATTGAAAAAATACCAAGTAAACTAGATGAACGAATATTCCTGTACACATTGACCTCAGATGCGCTAAAATATCTCGGTATTACATCGGTAAAAGATTTACCAGGGTATACTGAGATTGTAAAAGAAATTAATCACCGAAGCACCGAGCTTGAAAATACTGAAGAGTAATGGAACAACAGACAGAAAAAAATGACATAGCCGTACCATTGATTGTTTTCAATGTAGCCCTTGTAGGACTTATTGTGAGTTTAGGATTTCTCATATATGGCGTTGATACGACAAAAAAACACATAACTCAACAACAGATCGTTTCATCATCTGTAGTATTTCAAACACCACCAATTCAGGCTCAGTCTTTTGTGATATTTGATCTAAAAACAGGAAAAGTAATTGCGGAAAAAGATTCTACTGTTGCACGACCTCTCGCATCTATCACCAAAGTGATGTCAGCGCTCGTAGCACGTAAAATGCTTCCAAAAGATAGTCAGGTTGTAATGCGGAAAGAATTTCTCGTAGAAGAAGGGGACAGCGGACTAAGAGATGGAGAGGTGTTTAAACTTTCTGATTTACTTGATTTTTCTCTCATCGTGTCATCAAATGATGGCGCTCGTTCAATCGCATCTGTTGCTGGCGCATTTAAACTCAAAACAAAAGATTATACACTGGGACGCACTGAGTTTATAAAACAAATGAATGCTGAGGCTCAAGAACTCGGGCTCACAACACTCTTTTTCACAAATGAAACCGGACTCGATAATCCCACAGGGACTACTGGAGGATATGGTTCACCTCAAGAAGTAGCAAAACTTTTTGGATATATACTGAAAGAATACCCAGACTTACTCGAAGCAACTCATATCGAGAGAGAAGTAGTACGTTCTGATAGATACTCTCATGAAATAGTGAATACAAACGACAGTTTGTCTGATATTCCTAATGTAATCGCATCAAAAACTGGTTTTACTAATATGGCTGGTGGAAATTTAGCAGTGGTCTTCGATGCTGGTTTTGGCAAACCTGTGGCTATTGTGGTTCTTGGCTCAACCACTGAAGGGCGTTTTAAAGATGTGGTTGCACTTGCGTCTTCAACACTACGATACCTTGCTCAATAGGGTACGAATAGGTCTAATAGTAAACATTTTGGATAAAAATCCCTTTTCTATTATACTGGGATTATATGTGTGGAATCGCAGGCGTCTTGGGCGCACAAACAACAAAAAAGCGAGATCTCATCGAAAAAATGACTGAGGTTATTCGTCATCGTGGTCCTGATCAAGATGGGTTTTTTCATGACGAACACGTTGCTCTAGGAATGCGTCGATTATCTATTATAGATATCTCTTCAGGAAAACAACCGATCGAGAACGCAGACGGTAGTCTCCTTATTGTCTTTAATGGCGAAATCTACAATTATAAAGAGCTTCGAGCAGAACTTCTTGCGGAAGGTCGCATTTTTAAAACGCATTCCGATACAGAAGTGATTCTTCAGATGTATGAAGCATATGGCCCTAAGTCAGTTTCTCGACTTCGAGGGATGTTTGCATTTTCTATCTACGATAAAGAGACTGGAAAAGTGTTTATTGCGCGTGATTTTTTTGGTATTAAACCATTGTATTACTGGAAGGAAGGGAATGAGGTAAAAGCTTTTGGTTCTGAAATAAAGAGTATTTTGGAACATCCAGAATATAAAAAAGAAATAAACCATGAAGCGGTATTCAACTATCTGCGGTTTCAATATAATCCCATCAAAGAAACTTTTTTCAAACATATTTTTGCACTTCCTCCAGGGCACACGCTCACTATCGATACGCGCAAAGGAACACATCAAATTGAACAATACTGGGATTTTAATTTTGAACCTGATTCAGAACGTGATTTTGAACAGACAAAAAAAGAAATTGTGGACACGCTTCGTGATTCCGTGGCACATCACATGATCAGCGACGTGCCTGTCGGTTCCTTTCTTTCTGGTGGAGTAGATTCGTCGATTATTGCAGTATTAATGCAAGAAATTTCTGGTGAAAAGAAAAACAAAACATTTACCGTTGGTTTCGATGTACTCACAGAAGGAAAAGAAGCTGCCACAACATCTGATTTTCTTGGTACTGACCACACTGAAATCACTATTGACCCTAAAACGTATTTTGATGTATTACCAAAGCTTGTGTGGCATTTTGATGAACCCGTTGCCGATCCATCTGCAATTGGACTTTATTTTGTAGCAAAAGAGGCTCGAAAAAAAGTGACCGTGGTGCTTTCTGGTGAAGGTGCAGATGAGCTTTTTGGTGGTTATAATATTTATCTTCAACCACTTGATCAACAAAAACTGTCATGGGTGCCAACATGGTTTCTTCGTGTGCTTACACAAATCCCATTTCAATTCTGGGGCAAGAATCATGCAAGACGAGCACTTCAAAAACTGGAGGATTGGTATATCGGTAACGCATCCATCTTTACCGATGAACAAATAAACAAACTCTGGAAAGGGGTGCGCCCTGAAAAATATTCACTTGCGCCACTGTATGAAAAAGCAACAGGAAGTGATTCTGCGAAGATGCAATATATTGATATCCATACATGGCTTGTGGGGGATATTTTGGCAAAAGCAGATAAAATGACCATGGCAAATTCATTGGAGCTTCGAGTGCCTTTTCTTGATATTGAGGTGGCAAAACTCGCTCGCACACTTCCTGATCCATTTAAGTGGAAAGGCTCAACAACTAAACATATACTCCGTGAAGCATTCAAAGGAATCATTCCTGAAGAGACTCGTCATCGACGTAAACTTGGTTTTCCTACACCAATTCGCACATGGCTTCGAGACCCTATGTGTCCAGCGTACAAAGCGATTCGAGAATCAGAGTACATCAAAGAGCATCTGGATACATTTTTTATCGAAGGGTTGATCTCAGATCATACTGAGAATAGAAAGGATAATGCTCGACATATCTACATTCTCTATATGCTTGCTCTCTGGTACAATGTCTATATTAAATAACATTTTATGAACATCGACGTACTTAAAGTCCTCATTCCAAGTATTCTTTCATTCGGCATTGGTATTGCTGTGACACCATTTTTCACGCATTTTTTCTATAAATACAAAATGTGGAAAAAAAATCCACGTACTTCAGCAGATAACCCAGAAGCGACTTCAGAAGAATTTAATCGACTTCATAACACAGATAAAGAAATCAGTACTCCTCGTGTAGGTGGAGTAATTATTTGGTTTTCTGTGTTGTGTACAGTTGCGCTTATGTTCATACTTTCTGTTGTGTTTCCAAGTGGTGTTACAGAAAAGCTCAACTTTCTCTCTCGTAATCAAACACTGATCCCGCTTGCAACACTTATCCTCACAGCACTTATTGGGCTTGTCGATGATATGCTTCAGATTTCAGGGAAGGGAAGTTATGCAAAGGATGGTGTGACGTATCGAAAAGTAAAAATTGTATCAGTTATTTTAATTGGCCTTGCAATTAGTCTTTGGTTTTATATCAAACTTCAGGCAACCGCAATCCATATTCCATTTTGGGGCGAGCTTGAACTTGGTTTGTGGTTTATTCCATTTTTTATTGCGGTAATGCTCGCAACATTTTCTACCAGTGTTATTGATGGTATGGATGGTCTTGCAGGAGGTATTATGGCCACTATCTTTACTGCATATGGTGTAATCGCATATTTCAATACCCAAATCGACCTTGCTGCTTTTTGTGCAGTAGTTGGCGGTGCAACACTTGCATTTCTGTGGTTCAACATCCCCCCAGCTCGATTCTATATGGGAGAGACAGGTATTCTTGCGCTTACCATCACTTTATCAGTAGTAGCGTTTCTCACTAACTCAGTACTTTTTCTTCCTGTGATTGCAGTACCGCTTGTTGCAACAACATTATCAGACATTATTCAAATCGGTGGCTATAAATATTTCAATAAATATCGAGTATTCAAAATTGCTCCACTCCATCATCATTTCGAAGCGCTTGGTTGGTCTCGAGAAAAAATAGTAATGCGATATTGGGTTATTGGTGTGGTTTGCGCCATATTTGGCACCATACTCACATTAGTGGCTTAGGGTGACTTTTGTATTTGGTAAATTTCGTTGAATTATGAATAAAATCAAAGCCGACATTCCTTTTTTGGTATCACTTATCATCCTTGTGGTGGCAGGTTTTCTCATATTTAGCTCTGCATCGCTTGGATTACTTTCAAAAAATAGTGTCAAATATACTAACGTTGCATTCAATCAAACTTTCTTTGGACTTTTTCTCGGCTCACTTGCATGTCTTGTAACTTCAAAAATCCCTTTTTCTTTTTATAAGAAAAATGCATTTTTTCTTCTCATTGCATCAATTGCACTCACTCTCATGGTTTTTGTGCCAGGTCTCGGAGTGAGTCACGGAGGAGCAAAACGCTGGGTAACATTTAAAGTAATATCTTTCCAACCCTCCGAATTACTCAAGATTGCATATGTGATCTATTTTGCTGCATGGGTAGCACGAGCAAAAGATAAAGTTAAAACTATTACTCACGGACTTCTTCCGTTTATTCTGATTACAGGGTTGGTGGGTGCGGTGCTTTTAGCTCAACCCGATACTGATACATTTATGGTTACCATAACGGGAGGCCTCGCCATCTTTTTGGCGGGCGGCGGACGATGGAAACACATACTATTACTAGGAATGATTTGTGTAATAGGACTTGGTGTTGTGGCATATACACGTCCATATGTAATGAGTCGTATCAATACTTTTATTAGCCCAGAAAAGAATGCCCAAGGTAGTGGATATCAGATTCAACAATCTCTCATTGCGGTTGGTTCTGGAGGTCTCTATGGACGAGGTTTTGGTCAAAGTATTCAAAAATTCAATTTCCTTCCTGAACCGATCGGTGACTCTATCTTTGCGGTATCCGCAGAAGAATTTGGTTTTATTGGTAGCACCTTACTCATACTTCTTTTTGTCTTTTTTGCACTTCGTGGTTTGAAAATTGCAGCATCTGTACCGGACTCATTTGGTAGACTTTTAATTGTTGGAATTGTTATACTCATCATATCGCAAGCGTTTGTAAATATTGGTGCTATGGTTGGCATATTGCCACTTTCAGGTATCACCTTACCGTTTGTGAGTCATGGTGGAACCGCACTGTTTATTGCACTTGCTGAGGCGGGGATTATTCTCAACATCTCTAAAACTACTCAAAAAAGACATTAATATATCGATATACTTTCAGATTTGAGCAAAGTTCGCGAAGGACAAGAAAAATAATTGGAGGTGTACGTATTGTATAGCGAGAATTATTTTTTGAAGTCCGACAAAGAAATTTGCCAAATATGGAAGTTTAAGCAAGAATTGTAACAAGACTATATGAAAATATTATTCACAGGAGGAGGAAGTGGTGGGCATTTTTACCCCATTATTGCCATTGCCGAAGAAATCAATCAATTAGCAAAAGAACACCGACTCATCGGTCTAGAGCTTTTTTATATGTCCAACTCTCCATACAACGAAGGGTTGTTGTTTGAACACAATGTGACTTTTAAGAAAAATACTGCGGGGAAAATGCGCATTTATTTTTCTCTCATGAACATTATTGATTTATTTAAGACGGGGTGGGGAGTACTCGTATCACTTTGGACCATCTTCACGATTTATCCTGATGTTATTTTTGGTAAAGGTGGATACGCAAGCTTTCCGGCACTATTGGCAGGTAAACTTCTTCGAATTCCTGTAATCATTCACGAATCAGACAGTGTACCAGGACGTGTAAATGCATGGGCAGGAAAGTTTGCTTCAAAGATTGCAATCTCGTATCCTGAATCAGCAAAGTTTTTCCCTGAAGGTAAAACTGCATACACTGGCAACCCAATCCGTAAAGATATTATGACCGCACTATCTCATGGGGCGCATGAATATCTCAATCTTGATCCACAAATACCAACTATTTTGGTGATTGGTGGATCTCAGGGTGCTCAACTTATCAATGATACTCTTGTTGATGCATTACCACGTTTAGTCGAAAAATACCAAATTATTCATCAGACAGGTAAAAATAATTTTCAGATAGTTAAGAATACTGCAGATGTGGTACTTCTTACTAACTCACACAAAGACCGTTATAAGCCATTTGATTATCTCAACAATCTTGCACTTCGTATGGCCGCTGGAGCTTCAAGCTTGGTTATCTCTCGAGCCGGCTCGTCATTGTTTGAAATTGCGTCATGGGAAAAGCCTGCAATTGTGATCCCAATTACAAAATCAAATGGAGACCACCAGCGTATGAATGCATATGCATATGCTCGTACAGGAGCTGCGGTAGTACTTGAAGAAGCTAATCTTTCTGGTAATATCCTATCTGCAGAAGTAGATAGGCTTCTCGGTAATCCAGATTTACTCGCAAAAATGTCTACCGCTACAAAAACTTCTCAACATCCAGATGCAGCTCGTAAAATAGCAACAGAAATTCTTAACATTGCGCTTACACATCAAAAATAATTTATCTCGGTAATGTCAGAAAAAAACAACAACATTGTGACTCGTTTCGCTCCCTCGCCAACAGGTTTTATGCATGTTGGTGGTGTTCGCACTGCGCTCTATGCATGGCTTTGGGCTCGTAAAAACAATGGAACATTTATTCTTCGTATAGAAGATACAGATAAAGAACGAGAGGTGGAAGGTTCAATTTTACATATTCAAGAATCGTTGAAGTGGCTTGGGCTTAATTGGGATTTTGGTCCAGGTGCACCTGGACCTGCGGGTTCGTATATTCAGTCCGAGCGTCTCGAAGTGTATAAAAAATATGCACAAATGTTGATTGATAAAGGTTTTGCATATGCAGATCCATACAGTGAGGAAGAACTTGAAGTTCTCCGACAAAAAGCAGAAGAAGAAAAACGACCATTTTTGTATCGTGAACATCGAAAAGAAAGTACTGAAGCTTGGGATGGTACAAGACCACTTCGTTTTAAAGTACCTACACTTAAACGATATCTATGGCAGGATGCAGTGTGGGGAGAGCTCTCCGCAGGTGAAGAAGCACTTGATGATTTTATTCTTATAAAATCAGATGGGTATCCAACATATAATTTTGCACATATTGTGGATGATATTGAAATGGGTGTCACTCATGTAATGCGTGGACAAGAGTTTATTTCATCTACCCCAAAATTTCTCTCACTCTATGAGGCGCTTGGTTTAGATGCTCCCGTATTTGCCACTCTTCCTCCAATCATGGCTCCTGATGGAAAGAAAAAACTTTCTAAACGAGACGGTGCAAAAGATTTACTTGAATATAAACAAGAAGGATACCTGCCAGATGCATTTATTAATTTCCTTGCACTTCTTGGATGGAACCCAGGCACTGATCAGGAGATCTTTACTCGTGAAGAACTCATCGCTTCATTTGATATAGCCAAGATTCAACACTCAGGTGCTGGACTCAACGAAGAGAAACTCAACTGGATCAACCGAGAACATATTAAGAAGTTACCTACGGATAAACAATTCCAAACATTACTTCAATACATACCAAAAGATATTACGTCACTTTCACAATATAGTGAGGAGATGCTTCGAAAAGTTGCTCATTTAATTGTTGAACGTATTGAAAAATGGGGTGATGTTGAAAAGCTTTTTGCAGAGGGGGATTTTGTGTATTTCTTTACGCAACCAGAATATGCAAAAGAAACGCTGTATTGGAAGGATGAACAAGATTCAGAGAAAACAAAAGATCGTCTTTCTCAGGTACTCAAACTAATCGAAGTGGGGAGTGATGAAAGTTTTAAGGATGCAGAAACAGTAAAAATGCTGATCTGGGATTATGCAAACGAAGAAGGGAGGGGACAAGTGCTTTGGCCAACACGCGTAGCACTTTCAGGGCGTGAAAAGTCTCCAGACCCATTTACACTTCTGTCGATTCTTGGAAAACAAGAATCCATGTCTCGTATTAGGAAGGCAATTGAAATACTATAAGAGTTTTTCTGAGACCTATTTTTTGATATACTAAACGGTATGCGTATCCGTACTTCGTATAGTATTTTCTTTGTTTTACTCAGTGTATTTACATCTCTCTTTTTTGCTTCACCTGTATTTGCTCAAAACAAAGTAGAAGAGCTTCAAAATAAAATTGAAGAGCGAAACAATCAAATTAAAGCATTAGAGGCTGAGATTAATCTGTATAACAAAGAAGTTGACCGTGTGGGCAAGGAAGCTAAAACTCTTCAAAACACTATTAAAACCCTCGATTTAACTCAAAAGAAGGTAGATACGGACCTTGTACTCACTGAACGTAAAATAAGTAAGAGTAGTCTCACTATCGATGAGTTAGGAAATAACATTAAAACTACTGGGCAACAGATCGACTCAAACACTGAAGCAATTCGAAATCTTATCAACCAAATTTATCAAGAAGAAGTTGATACTCCAGTTGAGGTTTTTTTGCAGTATAAAACTTTTACAGATATGTGGGACAACCTGGACACCCTTAAGCAAGTACAAAAACAAATTAAATTTAAAACTGATGATTTAGTGAGTCTAAAGAATAATCTGGCAGACAAAAAGACAAAAACAGAAGCTGAAAAAGAACGCTTAAAACTTCTCCAAGATAACCTAGAAGATAAAAAAAAGATTGTTGAATACAACAAACAAGAAAAAGCAAAGGTGCTTGCTCAAACCAAAAATACAGAAGCAGCATATAAAACCTTACTCCAGCAAAAAGAAGCACAAAAAGCAGCATTTGAAAAAGAATTGTTTGAATACGAATCTCAGTTGAAGATATTTATTGATCCAACGAGTATACCGAAATCTCGAGCAGGTATTTTGTCATGGCCACTGGATAAAGTAATCATTACTCAGCGTTTCGGAAAGACATCTGCATCAGGACGCTTGTATGTATCCGGATCGCACAATGGAGTGGACTTTGGTGCATCAGTGGGTACTCCAGTAAAAAGCGTGCTCAATGGTGTGGTTGTGGGTACTGGTAACACAGACTTGGTGCGAGGATGCTATTCATTCGGAAAATGGGTTTTAATTCGACACCCAAACGGACTATCCACCGTATACGGACATTTGTCAGTTATCAAAGCTGTTGAAGGGCAAAATGTATCCACTGGAGATATAATCGGATATAGTGGCAACACAGGATACTCCACTGGACCACATTTGCATTTAGGTGTGTATGCATCTCAAGGTATTCGTATTGAAAATCATGTGAATAGTCGAGCGTGTAAGAGTGCAAAAATGCCAATTGCTGATGTGAAAGCATATCTCGATCCATTTGAATATCTCCCGGAACTATAAAATTACACCACATAAAAAATTTTCCTAGGGGAATGTTCCAAGGGTAACCCTTGGATGTGAATTGGTGTAGTGTAATTTTATACAAAAGAAAAGAGCGTCTTGGTAAGGCGCCCTTTTTTGAACTTTTTCAACTGAAACTCTGTACAGCATCTCGTTGTGATTGGTATACCTGCAATGCTGAGAATAGTCCTGCACTTTTGAGCGCGTGTTCCACCCTTGATTGCATACCGTAGAAACGGATACTCAAACCCTCTCGTGAACTTTGCTTCATCAGCAATTTTACAACAGTGTCATGGTCAATACGCAAAACCTTCTCAAGGTTTATGATGATTTGCCTGTGGTTAGAACGGTAACACTCTTCGATTTCTCGAAGTAGTGGTTCTAGATTGTTTTGTTGTGTCAATTCAGTGTCTGATGTTGACCCAACGATATCGAAGATAACGATGTTGCCGAATGTGCGAACTTTGATCAATGTACCTCTCCCATCTATAAAAAACATTTTTTAATTTTTTTGTCAAAGAAAAACGCTGGTATACCAGCGTCCTCTTGATTGTATTTTATAAAATGGGGCACCTAGGGTGGGATGTACCATATCTTTCCCGATGACCCTCATGGATCATCTGATTCGTGATATCACCAAACTGACGGGCGACTTCTATGAGCGTGTCGGTGGGTGTTTCAAGCACCAACCTTTCCAAGTCAGTAGCGTATGCCCTTTTGTAACGTTCAACTACCTGAGTTGTATCCACAGGGATAACAGGGTGATGAGCTTTAATAATACTCTGCACATACCCTAAAGCCCAGTTCTTAATGGTCATTAGGTTATTTCTCCGGTTGAACAATATAATATATAAAAGATTTAGTCAATGATGGTAAAAAAGGTGTGTTGGTATACACTGTATATATGGATGTTACTTATAATGTAAATGAAAAAGGTTTTATTTCAACTATTGTATTAGTGATTATTGCTCTTATTACACTTCAGTTTGCATTTCATATTGATGTTCTAGCAATACTACAGTCTCCATACTTGAAGACATTCTCAGATTTTGTTATTAAATACGCTCTCGTCGCATGGCATGGGCTTGTTGCACTGTATAATGCACTTACTACATAGCATATGAACTGGGATAAAAAATTTACACAATGGATAGGTTCGACGGCTTCCGTGGTTGCTCATACGGTATTTTTTATCGGTATGTTTGTGTTGTATTTTTTTGGTATAGCATTTGATACGATACTTTTGGTACTCACAACCCTTGTCTCACTCGAAGCAATATATCTCGCTATTTTTATCCAAATGACAGTAAACCAAAACACACAGAGTCTTGCTGATGTGGAAGGGGATATTGAAGAGATTAAAGGTGATGTGGATGAAATTCAAGAGGATGTAGAAGGGATTGAAAAAGATATCGATGAGATTCAAGAAGATGTAGATGAAATCTCTGAAGATATTGGAGAAATTCAGACCGATGTTGATGAAATTGAGAAAGATACGGAGACTATCCAGCAAGCAGAAAAGACAGAGGTGACTGATCTTGAGTCGATTCACAAAACACTTAAAACACTTGTTGAAGAGGTGGAAAAATTGAAAAAGAAATAATGGAAGACGCCCCAACCGAGAAATTCGGCTGGGGCGTGTATGGCCTACTTTCTGCGACCTTTTAGGGTGCAGCCAAATAGAGTGAGATGTCGCTTTGAAAGCTCTTGATCGATTTCGGTTCGGTTCTGATCAACCCATCCCGTGAACTGTTTTTCATTACATGGATATATGACAAAGCTGTTATTCGGACCACGAGGATTCGTCATGTCTAAGTCTAAGGTGTGCACTGTCTCTATTACAGCGACGACTTGTACTGTGTCATAAATAATGCATTCATTAAGTATCTGTTTTAAGAGTTGATGAACGCTTAAAACAGAAGACTCTCTGTTGCCAGTAAAAAGAATTTTGCCTCCTTTGCTTTTTTGCCAGATCACGGTGTAGTATCGCGAGATAAAAGTACGCTTTTCTGCGGGTTTTTCAATACCCACGTGAGATAGGCGCGGCCCTTCTTTTATTGTCAGGTTTTCCCAGGGTTCTTCAACAACAGAAGATATTCTTTTAGATACCCTTACAGAAAAAGTGTCTTCCGTCTCCTTTTGCAGTTTAAATTCACCCGTTCGACTCGCAATCAACTGCAGAAGCCACGGATTATACTTCTCGGTGATGACCCAAAGGCCTTGAACGTTCATAGTTTCCTCCGAAGAAAATGAATATTTCTTTATTCTTAATACCATATTTTATAAAAAGTGCAAGTGTATTAAATATAAATACGCCAGTGCAAGAATGTATAGTTAGTTGTGTATATGAACATACAAATATATGATAAAAAATGTTAAAGTGTATTATAAATTAACTGACATGAATAATATCTATAACAATTTAATTAATGCATTAAGAAAAGATGATCGATTGGTGGTAGACAATAAACTTGTAAAAAATAAAGTTATTGAGTTGGCACTACAACTTGATTCTGATTTAATCAAATCACTTCGCTCATCAAACGACCTAGAGAAAACCTTTTTTCAAAAGGTAGATGATGTTCTCGTTTTCGATAAAGTAAAATTCCAGAGTTTCGTTTCAAACAAACAATTCCTACCGGATAGTTTTACAGAATATAAAAATCGAATCGGGCTTGTTACTGATAAACAATATCTCACCGACAACAAAGACGTTGTTTTGGCTTTTCCATATAAGGACTGTGTTCTTGAAGGTGGACAAACAAAAGAAGATGTAAAAAGGAATGAAGTTTTTTGGAATGAGACACTGGCCCCTGATGAGATAGATAAACTTCTTGAGCCAAAAGTATTCACAAATTTTAAGAAATATGATGCTAAAGGTGAGCATTCTGTTGCTGAATTTTCAACAACAGAAAACCTTATCATTAAAGGAAATAATCTTTTAGCTTTACATTCTCTCAAGAAAACCCATAAGGGTAAAATCAAATTAATTTATATCGACCCACCATATAATACCGGTTCAGATAGTTTTTTGTATAATGATAATTTTAATCACTCTAGCTGGTTGGTGTTTATGCGAAACCGATTAGAAATCGCAAAAACACTCTTAGCAGAAGATGGTGTTATTTGTGTACAAGCTGATGACTCAGAGCAACCCTACCTAAAAGTGCTCCTAGATGAGATTTTTAATAGAAAACATCTATCGACTTTTTATATACAAGTTCGATACCCTGACAAACAACTAGCAAAAGCAATGACTTTTCATAAGTTAATTGAGACAGTTCATATATATTCAAAAACAGAAAAGCCGAAATTGTATCAAAAAAGTGATGCGTATGATTTTTCAAAATACTGCTTTGAAATTAAGGAAATAAAGAAGCCGTCTAAAAAAATCAAGCTTGGTGCGTATGATGTTGAAGTTTTTGATGCGAAAAGCTATGAGATAGTTAAAAGTGAAAAACCAGGAAATCACTTGCTCAAAGAAATATGGGCTTCAGGAAAAATCCTAGACAGTAGTTCTACTGGTCGCTTCTTCAGAGATTATTTAGATGGTCGTTTTTCTGAAGATGGATTAGGCGTTTTGTATAAAGTGTATGGTATAGGTGAAGGTTCTTCTGGTTTTAGATATATCACTGGACCTCAAAAGGAAGGCGCAACAAGAGGTAAATACTATCAAGAAGTTCCTGCTGGTAGACTAGATGGAACAAAGCAGGATGACCTTAGAGCGATTGAAAACTATTTTGATTACGCAGGATATTTTGGTAATTGTAGACACGAGGGAGGTGTACCGTTTAGAAGTGGTAAAAAACCTGAAATTCTCATAAAAGACATTATTGAATTTACTACCACTGAAGAAGATATTGTCCTCGATTTCCATTTAGGTTCAGGTACTACTTGTGCAGTTGCTCACAAAATGAGTAGAAAATATATTGGAATTGAACAATTGGATTACGGAACAAGTGATAGTGTTCAAAGACTAAAAAATGTAATCGATGGAGATAAAACTGGAATATCAGAAGAATTTAATTGGAAAGGTGGAGGTTCTTTCACTTATGCTGAATTAGCACAAGCGAATCAACTTTTTGTAAATAAAATTCAAGACTCAAAAAACACTAAAGAATTGCTCAAGGTGTGGGATAAGATGAAAGAGATCGCTTTTCTTAGCTATAAAATAAAACCTGAAGAAATTGATTCTTCAAAGAAAGATTTTGAAGCTCTTTCTTTCAAGGACCAGCAAAGATTCTTTGTTTCTATTCTTGATAAAAACTTACTGTATGTACCTTATTCTGAAATTGACGATAAAACCTACTCAATTTCAAAAGAAGATAAAGAGCTTAATAAAAAGTTCTATGGTGACAAATAAAAACCTATGGACGATATTAAATTACTACACAAAACACTTGAGTCTGAATTTGGTAAACGTGGAATAGAAGCTACTCCGGTCCCTGAAATAGTCACCACCAACCTTAATCAGAAACTCCAAATCAGACCTTATCAAACGAGGGCTTTTCAGTATTTCATAAAATACTGGACCGAAAAGTTTGATGGTAAGCCAAACAAAAATCAGCTCCTTTTTCATATGGCAACTGGTAGCGGTAAAACACTGATGATGGCTGGTCTTATTCTTTATCTCTACGAACAAGGTTATCGAAATTTTCTTTTCTTTGTAAATAGTACAAACATCATCGACAAGACACGAGATAACTTTTTTAATGACACATCAATCAAATATCTTTTTAAGACCTCGATTACTCAAGGTGAGAAAAAAGTCTTTCTTAAAGAAGTGGATAACTTTCAATCTACTGACGATAAGAGTATTAATATCGCTTTCTCTACTATTCAAGGACTTCATCTTAAGCTTAATAATCCTCAAGAAAATGCTCTTACGTTTGATGACTTTCAGGATAAGAAAATCGTGCTTATTTCTGATGAAGCCCACCATATCAACGTAGAGACAAAAGCCGGACTCAAGACTAATATTTTTGGTGATGTCGCTATTCAAGGTTCAGTCTCTAAGGAAGAAGCTGAAGAGATTATTTCTTGGGAAAGCACGGTTAATCGAATCTTTAACGCTAATCCTGAGAATGTACTTCTTGAGTTCACCGCCACGGTAGATTTCAATAATCCAAATATTGCCAAAAAGTATGCTGAGCGACTTATTTTTGACTATCCACTCAAGCAATTTCGTATTGATGGATACTCTAAGGATGTACAGGTTCTACAGGCTGATTCAGCTCTTATTGATCGTGCACTTCAAGCCATCTTACTGAGTCAGTATCGAAGAAAGATTTTCGAGAAGAACAAGTTAATCATCAAGCCTGTTATTCTTTTCAAATCAAAGACTATTGCGGAGAGTAAAGATTTCCAGGAAGCTTTTGTTAAAGCTGTAGAAACACTTACCATAAAGAAGCTCACTGATATTAAAACAAATGCCAAAGACGAGGTTTTGGTCCGAATGTTTAAATACTTTGATGATAATAAAATCTCTCTTGAAAACCTTGTAAGCGAATTGAAAGAAGATTTTTCTGCTGAAAAAACTATATCGGTAAACAGCAAAGAAGAAAGTGACGAGAAACAGCTTGCAATCAATACACTAGAAGCTCCTGATAACGAATACAGAGCTGTTTTTGCTGTAGATAAACTAAATGAGGGTTGGGATGTATTGAATCTCTTCGATATTGTTCGTCTATATGATACTCGTGATGCTAAAAATAATAAGCCCGGAGAAACTACCATTAGAGAGGCTCAGCTTATTGGTCGTGGAGCACGGTATTGTCCATTCAAACTTAATGACACTGATGATGCTTCAAAGCGAAAGTTTGATGACGATGTAGAAAATGAGATGCATATCTGTGAGGAGCTTTATTATCACAGTTCATACAATCCGAAGTATATCCAAGAGCTTAATTCTGCTCTTATAAAGACTGGTATCGTACCTGACAGAACAGTCAAACGAAACCTTACTATCAAAGACGACTTCAAAGATACTAAGTTCTTTAAGTCCGGTATGCTCTTTTTGAATGAGCAACAGAAATACACACGAGAAGATGTGTTTGGTCTCCCGTCATCAGTGCGAGATACACACTATCCAGTATCGCTAAGGACCGGATTTAATCTTTCTAGCGGTCTATTCGATGAACAATCAAAGAAAGGAATCGAGCGAAAAGAAAAAGATTTTTCATTCAAGGAAATCAGCAAGACGATTGTTAAAAAAGCTATTTACAAGCTTGAGTTTTATTCATTCTCAAATCTCAAGACATTCTTTCCAAACCTCGAAAGCATAGATGATTTCATAGAGGATAAAAACTATCTAGGAAGCCTCAAGATGACCGTTTCCGGCACAGTTAGCCAAATAGACGCTTTGACCCCTGACGATGCCCTAGACGCTGTTTTACAGGTCCTAGAGAAGATTTCTAAGGAAATCTCAAGTGAGAAGCTTGAATACAAAGGAAGCAAGGAATTTAAGCCATATATGGTTAAAGATAAGCTCTCAGATAAGACCCTTACTTTTGCGGAAAATGAAAGTGACGATAAGGAGTTTGGTAAATCAATGAGTATCGCTCAGGAGACCAATATTTATTTGGACCTAAGCAACAAGTCTTGGTACGTCTTCAATGATAGCTTCGGCACTTCAGAAGAAAAGCATTTCGTGAAATATATCGACAAGATATATCACCAGCTCAAGGATAAATATGATGAAGTCTATCTTGTTCGAAACGAACGATTCTTCAAGCTGTACAACTTTGATGATGGTAGACCTCTTGAGCCTGACTATGTACTCTTCCTCTATCAAAAAGCAAAGCCTAAGAATATGTACTATCAGGTGTTCATTGAACCTAAAGGAAATCATCTCAAAGAAGCTGACGCCTGGAAGCAAAACTTTCTCGTTTCTCTCAAAAAAGAACACAAGGTTGAACAGCTGTGGGAAGACCGTAAGTATGTTGTATGGGGTATGCCTTTCTACAACAATAGCGAAGAAAAAAAATTTGATGAACAATTTCTAAAAGAAGTGCTCTAAATTTTAAAAATTAAAGGTTATTTTTGATTGCTTTAATACTACAAAAATGATCTAATTTTGGTATGCAAAATGATATGCGAGCCCAACAGACAGTAAAAATATTTCTAACTGAAGGAAACCCTACAGGACTTCGGACCCTTGAACTATTCAACTGGAACGGCAAAGGAGTGATTATTCCTCGTGACCGTATTGAAAGTGCTATACAAAGAGAAGAACTTAAGACTCAGGGCGTATATATTTTGTTAGGGGAATCAGAACAAGCTGAAGAAATGATCTATATTGGTGAGAGTGAGAATATCTCTGATCGAATTAAGTCACATCATAAAAATAAAAATTTTTGGGATACTGCACTATGCTTTTTTTCTAAAGATCAAAATTTAAACAAAGCACACGTTAAATTTTTAGAAGAAATGCTTATTAAAGAGGCGTCTGAAGCTAATCGAGTAAAGATTGAAAACGGTAACCAACCCGACAAAACTAAATTATCTGAATCTGACCGAGCAGAGGTTTTAATGTTTGCTGAAAATATAAAACTCATTCTTTCCTCAATAGGGTATAAGTTTTTGAAAAAAGCGACAGATTATGAAGAGAAAAATAATGATATATATGTATGCGAAGGACCTGATGCAAAAGCAAAAGGCTTTCCTACGAGCGAAGGGTTTGTTGTCCTGAAAGGCTCTTTTGTAAGAAAAGAAATTGCACAGAGTGCAAAAGATAGGCACATAAAGCGCAGACCGTTTCTCATAGAAGATGGATCGCTTATTGAACATAACGATAAATCTTTTGTATTTACTAAAGATGTTGTGTTTACAAGCCCTTCGAATGCAGCTCAGAATGTGCTTGCGAGAAATGCCAACGGTTGGACTGAGTGGGTTAGGGAAAGTGACGGGAAGACACTAGATGAAATTTTTAGAAAATAGCACATTCGTGCATAAAACAATTAAGCTTGGAACCCACATAATCGAATACACCTTAAAAATTAGTACCCGGGCGAGAATGGTAAGGGTAACTGTCAGTATCGGTGGGAAGGTTGCTTTGACTGTGCCGGAGAGGCTCTGGAAGCGCTTTGGGGAGGCTTTTGTCCACCAAATGCTACAAAGTAGGCAGGGGTGGATTTTGGCAAAAATAGAGCATTTTAAGGCGCTTCAAAAAAGGGTGGATTCGGGGGCAGTGGTGGTACGAAAACTCTCTAAAAAAGACGGGCGAGCGCAGTATTTGAAGTATAAAGAAAGTGCTCGAAAGATTGCAGAAGAACGAGTGAAATATTTTAATACATTTTATGGTTTCAAGGTTGGGCGGATTAGTATTAAAAATACAAAGACTCGCTGGGGGAGCTGTTCGAGAAAAGGAAATCTGAATTTCAATTATAAAATTGCACTTCTACCTCCGCATCATGCGGATTATGTTGTGGTGCATGAACTTTGTCACCTCGGGCAATTTAATCATTCAAAAAAGTTTTGGGCACTCGTCGAAAAGACAATTCCTGATTATGGTACAATTCATGATGAGCTCAAAAAGAGTAAACTAACATTTACATAAAAAGCAATGTGCAAAATGTGCACATACTGAAAAAAATACTATGTCTAAAAAAAATACACCAAAACACAAAGAAGTTGTTATTTATCAAGCAAAAAATGGAGCGATTGAGTTTCGTGGTGATTTTAAACATGAAAATATTTGGGCCACTCAAGCTCAAATAGCCTTAGCTTTTAATGTTTCAGTACCGACAATCAATGAACATTTGAAAAATATCTATAAAACAAAAGAGTTAGACAGTATCTCAACTATTAGGAAATTCCTAATAGTTCAAAAAGAGGGTAATCGCGAAATTGAGCGAGAAGTGAATCATTACAATCTTGATGTAATTTTATCTGTTGGGCATAGAGTAAACTCAAAAAATGCTACCCAATTTCGTATCTGGGCAACAAAGGTCTTACGAGAACATCTTGTAAAGGGTTATACAATAAACCCAAAACAAATTAGTAAAAACTATGATTTATTCATGAAATCAGTTGCAAATGTTCAGGCGCTTTTACCTGAACATGTTGCATTTGATCCAAAAACTATTCTTGAGTTGATTAAAGAGTTTGCGGGTACATGGATATCACTTGATGCGTACGACAAAGAAGAACTCAAACCTATCGGAACTACAAAAAAAGCAGTGAAGCTTTCTGGTGAGGAGTTGCGGGAAGCGATTGCTCGTCTTCGTGCTGAATTGTTAAAAAAAGGTGAAGCAGAGGAAATCTTTGCTCAAGAGAGGATGACTGGGAGTGTGGAAGGAATTGTAGGAAATGTGATGCAATCTTTTGGAGGTAAGTTTGTATATGAAAGTGTTGAAGAAAAAGCAGCGCACCTTTTGTATTTTATGGTAAAAAATCATCCATTTGTAGATGGGAACAAACGATCAGGTGCATTTGCTTTTATCTGGTTTATGAGAAAGACCCGACTGAAGAAATCTATACTCATTAATCCTGGAGCGCTTACCGCTTTGACGCTTTTGGTTGCAGAGAGTAAACCTGAGAAAAAAGATCAGATTGTGGCACTTATTACTCAAATAATTAGATAATTATATGAAAACAATTATCTATATCATCATTGGTCTTGGAGTTTTGGTTGGTGGGTTTTTTGCATTTAATAATTATATTTACAAAGAAAAACAAGGTGAACCAGTAGTCACACAAGGGGTGACTGATCCTAAAAATGCAACATATGTGATAGATGGCGAAGTGGTCACACTGAAAAATGGTCTTTCAGAAGTGGCGATACCAAACTCAAATGCAAAAGTGGTCACTCGATATTTTGGTAATGAAATTAAAACTGATTTAAATAGTGACGAACGAGAAGATGTCTTTTTCTTACTTACACAAGAGACAGGTGGAAGTGAAATATTTTATTATGCAGTTGGTGCACTTAATACAGAAAATGGGTATGTAGGAACACAAGGACTTCTCCTCGGTGACCGCATCGCTCCGCAAACTACAAATAAAGGCGAGGGAAGTATTGTTGTAGTTAACTATGTGGTACGAAAAGCAGGGGAAGATTTTTCTGTCCGCCCGTCTCTCGGAAAAAGCTTGTGGCTGAAACTCGATACACAAACAATGCAGTTCGGTGAAGTAGTGCAAAATTTTGAAGGTGAAGCAGACCCAAAGGTGATGAAACTTGATATGAAAGTGTGGAATTGGCAGAGAACCACCACTCCTGAAGGTACCGTAGTACCAGCAAAAACAGGTGTGTTTACTTTAACTTTAAAAAAAGATCGTATGTTTAGCGCAGGCACAGACTGCAATGGAATCGGTGGGGACTACGTGACGCGTGGGAATACTATTACATTTAGTAACATGATCTCAACATTAATGTACTGTGAAGATTCACAAGAAGGAATATATAGAACTATATTTGAGCAGGCAGTATCATTTGCGTTTAGCTCAAAAGGTGAGCTTGTGTTCACATTAAAAAATGGCGGAAGTGCAGTTTTTCGATAAATAAAAAAACCTAGGTGAGACATGTGGGGGAGGTGATCCGCATGTCTCTATCCTAGGTGTGGATGGTCTGTGTACACAGACCAATGAACAGTGTATAGAAATAGCATATAAAGTCAACAGGTAAGATGTTGACGTATGTATAAAAAATGTTATTTTAAATTAAGGAGGGAGGTGCCGTGAATTTCCTAAAAAAAGACCCGATTGGGTTTGTTGCCCTTTCAATTCTGTTCATCGTCGGGGTGCTACTGATTATTGACTGGCAAAAGTTCGCCAACTTTGGCCACACATCACCAGTACACACAGCAAGACCTCATAAAAAAATTGGAGGGCTTGGTATACAGTGTGACTGGGATGATGTGGTTACACCCTGCACACACCGGACCGTCGTCATGCAAAAGGAGATGCCTCAATGAGTTGTCGTGGGCTCTTTGTATTGTTTGTGTCTATGTCTCTCGGATGGACACATACGAGATTGATTGAAAAAGAACTTTTTCCAGAGGATAACAACCAACGGCATGAGTTCCGTATTGAAACTGACACTGAGGAAGATATTCCTCTCGAAGAAAATAAGGGTGAAGCAGAAATTATACTTCACTATATATAACCATCACAACCGGAAAGACCACCGGCGGGTGGTGGTTTTTCTTTTTTAAAACAACAAAAACAAGTATACTTATCACATGCAATTAATTTTTCTTGACACAGAGACAACTGGAATAGAAGAGGCGGATCGGCTCGCCCAAGTGTGTTACCGAGTAGACGATAGGGTAAAGGTGGGATATTTCAAACCTCCGGTACCGATGTCAGTCAAATCAATGAGTATCACTCACATCACCAATAAAATGCTTGCAGATAAAGATCCTTTTTCTGGCAGTATATTTGCATCAGAATTACAAGCATTACTTTCTGAAGGTGTGTTAATTGCTCACAACGCACCTTTTGACTGTGAAATGTTGCGACGAGAAGGGATACAGATACCTCGATTTATCTGCACTCTTCGTGTTGCACGATTTCTCGATAGTGGTGGAGTGATTCCGGAGTATAATTTGCAATTTCTCAGATATTATCTTGATCTTGATGTGCCCGGAAATGCACACGATGCAGAAGGTGATGTAAATGTACTCCATGCTGTGTTCGAAAGATTGCTTGCAAAAGTACAAGAGGGTACCGGCAATCGGGACTCTGCAATACAAAAAATGATTGAAATATCGGGCGTACCATCACTCTATAAAAAATTTAATTTTGGAAAATATAAA
>DBEI01000002.1:0-360 GCA_002294445.1 Patescibacteria group bacterium UBA910 | reverse complement strand
AATTTAATTTTGGAAAATATAAAGACAAGATGATTGCTGATGTGGTACAAACTGACCGTGGATACCTCGAATGGCTCCTCAAACAAAAGCTTGAAAGTGACGACGATGAAGATTGGATTTATACATTACAACACTTTTTAAAACGCTGATTTTGTGTTATATTACAAGTTATAATTACGACAATAACGTACAACCATATGAAAAAAGGATATTTTGGACACATTGAAGATCTCACAAAAGAAAATACAGATTTTCGTCATGTACTCTACACTGGAACACACATGCAATTAGTACTCATGTCACTGCTTCCTGGAGAAGATATCGGTTCTGAAGTACACGAAGAAAATGATCAATTTTTCC
>DBEI01000007.1 GCA_002294445.1 Patescibacteria group bacterium UBA910 | reverse complement strand
TAAATTTAAACTCATTTAAATCTATGGCAATCGCACAGATATTTAGTGCTCAGACAAACCTCCTCGATGCCTCCATAGTGACTATAGAAGTGGATCTCTCAAAAGGGCTCCACTCTTTTTCTATAGTTGGACTTGCGGGTAAAGCAGTCGACGAAGCAAAAGATCGAGTATCATCGGCCATAAAAAATACAGGATTCACGTCTCCAAAAAACAAAAACCAAAAAGTAGTTGTATCGCTTGCTCCTGCAGATATTAAAAAAGAAGGTCCGGTCTTTGATCTTGGTATTGCCATTGGATACCTTTGTGCATCAGGAGATATTCAAGCAGACATGAAAAAAACCGTTTGTATTGGAGAACTTTCACTTGACGGAAGTATTCGAAAAGTGAAAGGAGTTATTCCAATGATCATTGAAGCTCGTAAGCAAGGATTTACACACTGCATTATCTCAAAAGAAAACAGCATTGAAGCATCAGTGATTCCTGATATCACTATTTACCCAGCAGAAACTTTACGTGAAGTCATTGCACATATACACACCAACACTCACGGAGAAAAATGGCCAGGGATTATGCATGCGGAAATACCACCACTAGAAACTCGCCCCCTTGAAACCAGACAACCGCACACCGACATAGATATGCAAGATATTGCAGGACAAGAAGTGGCAAAACGTGCACTCGAAATAGCCGCAGCAGGCGGGCACAACATCATTATGTATGGACCTCCTGGCACAGGAAAAACAATGCTCGCTAAAGCATGCAAAGGTTTACTTCCTGAATTATCTTTTAATGATATGCTCGAAGTCACTTCAATTCATTCACTTCATAACGGAGGAGGGGATTTGGTAACCATGGCACCGTTTCGCGCACCACACCACACCGCATCGTATGTATCTGTGATTGGTGGTGGTTCCAATCCACGACCAGGAGAAGTTACGCTTGCACACAAAGGAGTGTTGTTTCTTGATGAAATGCCGGAGTTTAGCACTCAAGTACTTGAAACACTCCGTGAACCACTTGAAGAGAGAAAGGTTCGCATCAGTCGAGCCAAAGGAAGCGTGGTGTATCCAGCACAATTTATGCTTGTTGGTGCCATGAATCCATGCCCCTGCGGATACTATGGTGTAAAAGGAAAAGAATGTATATGCTCACCAATTCATATTCAAAAATATAAACGAAAACTCTCTGGACCCATTGCAGATCGTATTGATATGTGGGTAGAAGTGAGCACGATCGAACATTCTCAATTAACAAAAAAGGGGACAGGTGAAAGTACACATATAATAAAAAGTCGTGTAGAAAAAGCGCGCAATATACAAAAACAACGCTATACCCACACAAACATTCTTCTTAATAGCGAACTATCGAGTAAACAAATTATTGAGATGATACATCTTTCACCTGAAGCAAAATCGATTTTAGAGACATCTGCAAAAAAATTCGACATTTCAGCACGTGCATATCATCGTATTATCAAAACAGCACAAACTATTGCAGACCTTGCAGAAAGTGAAAGTATAAAATCAGAACACATTCTCGAAGCACTCCAGTATCGCCCTAAAGCGTATCAGGTTATATAAAATCATTTTCTCTTTTAAAAAAGACCTTTTATGGTCTTTTTTAAAAAACTTTCACAATTTCAGTAAGATCGCGTATAAATTTTGGAAAATATTCGTAGACGTACTGTCGTACGGCGGAAAATATTTTCTGAAATTTAGACGATGAGATTACTGAAATTTGGAAGTTTTAGAATGGGTTGCGAGCACCTCGAACCTCAAAGTGTAGATGTGTTCCCGTCGATTTACCTGTTGACCCCATATTTCCAACCACTTCACCCTGAGATACTTGCTGACCTACAGACACCTGCACACCAGAAAGGTGGCCGTACAATGTTTGAGTGCCGTTATCATGCTTAATAACAACATACGATCCATATCCTCCATTATACCCACTACTTTTAGCCACAATCACCTCACCATCTGCTGCAGCGAGAATATTAGCACCAAAGTTTGATACCAAATCCACACCATTATGACCATGAATTCCCTGACTCTTTATACCACCAACCACAGGACGAATGTAATATCCATTATATGAAGGAGCAGAAAGATATTGTTGAACTTTTTTGACAGATGTGCCTGGATTCTTTTGTGGAGCAGTATCATGACCAGAAAGCATTTCTCCATCAGGAATGATCACCACGTCTCCAAGGGCAAGTTTGGCATTTTCACTTAAATCATTAAACCGTGTGATTTCATCAACATCACCACTATATTTCTTTGCAATAGACTGCAATGTATCTCCTTTCTTTACCACATGACGAACCCCTGAAACAGGTAAGATCACCAAACGATCACCTGGAGATACTTTATTTCCCGTAATATCATTTGACCATACAATAGTATTTGTAGTCACATTAAACATTTTAGCTATACTTGAAAGAGTGTCACCTTTTCGCACTATGTATGTTGTAATCTGATCAGAAGTAGAATCTTTAGTCGATGCGGCAACTCCAGAAGTCTCTGCAAGAAGGGAGCTGTCATCTACAATAGCAATATCACCACCACCAGAAGGTTGCGTATGAGGAGCAGTTGCCGCTTGCAACAGAGCCATGTTTTGAGAATTTGGCACCGACTCCATTTCTGCAGAAGCATCTTTAAAAAGACTAAATACAAAAGACCGAACACTTGCTGAGGCAACAAACGGTATTGTTATAAGTAACAATACAAAAACTGCCTTAGCGATAAGTTTTGATATATCTTCTGTATTCATCTTGCTATCGTGTGACCCAACTCTACCTCTCCGACTAAGCGTTTTAGTGTTGTTTTTTAGACCACGGCGACCAAAAGAATCATGTGAGTACCTTCTAATATGTATTGGGTTAGTGTCAATTCTGATTGTCTGTAATATGGCTCTGTTGAGCCATATAATATTCATGAATTTCTGAAGAACCTTCTTATTATACCTATGCTACACATATGGTCAATATACATTTTGTCCACATCTGTGGTCTAAAAAAAACAACATAAACCGTGCTATAGTAGGCACTTATGGACTATACGGAAAGACTAAACGACAAACAAAAAGAAGCGGTACTTACCACAGAAGGTCCGGTGCTTATCGTGGCAGGTGCAGGTGCAGGAAAAACCAAAACTATTACTCATCGTATTCTTCACCTGATCAAAAAAGGAGTCCATCCGCACAACATTTTAGCGATTACATTTACTAATAAAGCAGGGAAGGAAATGCGTGAACGTGTGGAGGACTTACTTTTCCAAGATCCATTATTGCGTGCCCAATACCACAATGCAGCACCGTTTATTAGCACCTTTCACTCACTTGGAGTCTTTATTATTAAACAATGGTCTGACAGACTCAATCTACCTCGACATTTTGCTATCTTTGATAAAACAGACTCAAAAAAAGTATTAAAAAAAGCACTAGAATCACTCAACGTCGAGCCAAAGGAGCACCTTGATAAGGTGGCAAGCATTATTTCTAGAGAAAAAGGGCTCGGGGTCTCATACGACGATTTCGCATCTCGTCAAAGCTATGATTTTAGCTCTGATATTACCGCTCGTGTGTGGAATATATACGAATCAACACTTAAAAAAGAGAAGGCTTTAGATTTTGACGATCTACTTCTCAAATCACTTGAACTCCTCGAGAAACACACTGATATCCGGGCTTATTACCAAAACCTCTGGCACTACGTGCACATTGACGAATATCAGGATACGAACAAAGTACAGAATAAAATCGCTGAGCTTATCTCCGAGCACCACCGCAACATATGTGTAGTAGGTGATGTTGACCAATGTCTTGTTGCTGGCACAAAAATACAAATGGGTGACCAGACAACAAAAAACATTGAAAATGTAAGAACGGGTGATCTTGTACTCTCAAATTATGGAGGAGGTGATTTTCGTGAAGCAAAAGTGATATCTCATAAAACCAGATCGTTTAGTGGTAACCTGATACGGATTGAAACCTCACAAGGGAGCTTTATAGAGAGTACCGAAGACCATATTCATTTTGCCGGGTATCTTCTTGGTATAACCCCTCAAATATACATAAATTATCTCATGTATAAAAAAGAGGTTGGGTGGCGAATTGGGAGCACATCAGTCCACACAAAAGGCCAAAAAAAATCTGTTATTGGCTTTGTACAGAGATCAAACCAAGAACATGCAGACGCAGTCTGGGTTATTGCCACCCATAAAACACCACAAGAAGCTCGCATCCAAGAATATATTTTTTCATTAACATACCAAATACCAACCATTCCTTTTATAGCACGTAAAGGCTTAAGTACTAATGGATATGTTCATGATGCAACTTCCCTTAAGCAAATATTTTCTTCTTTTGACACAGATAAATCCGCAGAAAAATTGCTTGCAGACCTCAATCTTTCAGCAGACCATCCACACCACAGACCACAGACACGTGGTTCTCGAAAGAATATTAATATCACATTATGTGCCGATAAGCGTGGAACAAATCCCATGCACCTTATCTCTATCCACGGCAACAACATTCTTGAAAAAGAAAAACTTGAGTCTCTCGGATTTTCAGTTCGTAAAACAAAAAAAGATACAAAAAGTTGGCGATTTGAAACAGTGAGAGCTGACTATGGGGAAGCATGTCTCTTGGCTACCAATATCGCAACAATATTTCCAGAAAGTACCCTTATGTTCAGAGCACGACTTGGTGGTAAAAAAATAAATACGAAAGATAGTAATTCTCTTCAGTGTCTACCCGCACATTCACTTATGCCTGGCATGGCAATGTTTACCAAAAATGGATATGACACTATTAAAAACATATCGCGGATACCGACAAAAAAGACCACTGTGTATGACATAGATATTGAACGAACTCACAACTTTATAGCCAACAATATTGTCACCCACAACTGTATTTATAGTTGGCGTGGGGCGGAAATTAAGAGCATTCTTCAATTCGAAAAAAAATATCCAGAAACAAAAACTATCCTTCTTGAACAAAATTACCGCTCAACCAAAATGATTTTAGCGGTTGCAGATGACATAATCTCAAAAAACAAATGGCGTATTCCAAAAAAACTCTTCACTGAAAATACAGCAGGGGGCAAAGTACGAATCTATGAAGCATTTAATGAAGTAGATGAAGCTCACTTCATCGCTCAGCGAAGCAAAGAAATGATAGAATCTGGTATTCAAGCAGATGAAATTGCTGTACTTTTTCGTGCAAACTTCCAGTCACGTATTCTTGAAGAAGCTTTCCTTGCTTATGGTGTACCTTACCAAATGCTTGGTACAAAGTTTTTTGAGCGAAAAGAAATCAAAGATATGCTCTCATATATCAAATCTGCGCTCAATCCAGAAAGCAGTATTGACCTCGCTCGTATTATAAACGTACCACCACGAGGCATCGGTAAAGTCACACTCGAGAAAATAGAAGCGGGAGAAACAGAGAGCTTGCCGATAAAAACCCAAGAAAAGATCAGACTTTTTAGAGACATGCTTGCTCGTATTAAAACATTTATATTGAGCAACAAAACATCAGACTCAATACGTTTTATTGTAGATATTTCAGGAATGGCGGAAGCATACTCACAAGGAAATGATGAAGACCAAGAAAGACTAGAGAACATCATGGAGCTTGTAACCCTAGCCACAGGATATGACGAATTGCTACCAGAAGAGGGTATTGAGCAACTTCTTACTGATGCAGCTCTCGTATCTGATCAAGATTCACTTAAGAAAGAAACATCTGGAGTAAAACTCATGACCGTACACTCCTCAAAAGGTCTTGAATTTGATTCTGTGTTTATATCTGGAATGGAGGAAGATCTCTTTCCTCATCGTCGGTTTGGTGAAAAGAAAAAAGAAGGGGAGGATAGTGAAGAAGAAAGACGCCTTTTTTATGTAGCTATTACACGTGCACGAAAGACACTCTACCTCACACTTGCCCAAATGCGAACTATTTTTGGAAACAAACAAATCAATACACCATCTCATTTTATTGCTGACATAAACGAAGACTTCATTGAACGAGAAAAGAAAAGTATGATGGGGCCCGCAGGAGGTTCAAGTAGTAGCTATTTCAGTATAGATTTTTAAAAATTGTGCTAGAGTGATTGGTATGAAAGCTAAAAAATCACTCGGTCAACATTTTCTCACATCCACCGCTGCTGTACACCACATGATCACCGCATCCGGGGCACACACAGGTGATACAGTCATTGAAATAGG
>DBEI01000060.1 GCA_002294445.1 Patescibacteria group bacterium UBA910 | reverse complement strand
TCTCGAACCTTTGTCGAGTTTGTGGTACCGACTTCCACCGGTATATTGTTTTTTATTGTGAAGCAAGATGATTCCAAGAAGGAATACCACAAGTATAAGTAAGAGAAATTCTGTGTTACGCATCCTCCTATTACTGTATCATGTTTTGTACAAAGTAAAAGGTCGTCGGGGAGCCCGACGACCTTGTGGTTTACTTGTTTCGATGGTACATTCGTCTACCATCGTCGACCTCAACACGCAAGGTCTCTTCACTGATGAGTCGATCGAGTTCTTCGAATACCCACTGACGGTCTACCCGCCGATGTGCACCCGCATACAGACACACTGTGTCATACTCAGCTGGGAATATGTCCAACTTTCCGGCAGGTACGCACACAAGCTGAACTAGGCGGTGTTGCATTGCTTTGCTGGGTTTGGGGTGGCGATTGTGTCGCCAAGTCACAAAACCAATCACAAACAATACCATAAAAAAGGCAAAGGTCATCATTTCCTCCGAGGAAAATAGTACAAATTTATTTATATGCTGTCAACTACTTTGCCTTTTTCTTGAATCCACGCTTCTTCTTTTCTTCAGAGAGAATCTCTAGTGCACGAGAAAGGTCTACAGTGTAAACATCATCTGTTTTAAGTGAACGAAAATCTCCATCATGCATTACATACGGACCAAAACGTCCATTGTTGGCAATAATTTCTTTTCCGGTTACCGGGTGTACTCCAAGAGTACGCGGGAGTGAAAGGTATACAAGAGCGTCTTTGAGGGTCACAGTACTCAAATCTTTATCTTTTGGAATACTCGACATTTTTGGCTTCGGTGCTTTTTTAGAACCTTTACCTTTTACTCGCTCTCCCATTTGTACATATGGTCCAAAGCGTCCAGAGAGAACGAAAATAGGGAGACCTGTTTCCGGGTCATTACCAATCGGCTCATCTTTTTTGATCTCTACTCCTTCCAGAGTGAGCGCACCTTCACATTCTGGATACCGAGAACAAGAAAGAAATTTTCCACCTTTACCAAGTTTTATCACCATTGGTGAACCGCACAGAGGGCATTTAAATTTTGTATCAGCATCTCCGAGCGTCGTCGCTTTATCAAGTTTGTCCTTTGCTTTGAGGTGAGCAAGAAATGGTTTGTAAAAACTAGAGAGTGTATGAAGATATGTTTCTTTACCTTCAGCAATCAGGTCAAGTTTGTCTTCCATATCAGCAGTAAAATCATCATTGATATATTCCAAGAAGTTAGCTTCAAGAAAAGAAGACACTACATCGCCTGTATCGGTAGGTACAAGTGCTTTGTTTACTTTTTCTACATACCCACGCTCCTCAATAGTTTTGATAATCGATGCGTATGTAGACGGGCGACCAATACCTCGCTTTTCGAGTTCTTTCACTAGCCCGGCTTCTGAATAACGGTTTGGTGGTTCGGTGTGTTTTTCCTCAGTGTGAATCTGTACTAAAGAAAGTTTTTCGTTCGGTGACACTTCTGGTACTTGTATATCTTCACTTCGGCTTGCAGGATCGGCTTTCATCCATCCGTCATATGTGACTCGAGAACCGTTCACTGAAAAATCAGGAGACGTACCATTGCCCACCTCCACAGTAATCTTTGTGCGTAGTGTCTGCGCGTCTTTCATCTGGCTTGCTACAGTACGAGCCCAAATGAGATTGTAAAGTTTCTCTTCGTCAGTATTTTTACCAGCTTTTCTTTGGTTTATATGTGTGGGACGAATCGCTTCGTGCGCTTCCTGAGCATTCTTTGATTTACTTGCATATGTGCGGAACTGTAAATATTCTTTGCCATATTCTTTTTCCACCATACTTGCGATCTGACCGAGTGCTACTTTAGAGAGCGTGGTCGAGTCTGTACGCATGTAAGTAATATGGCCCTCTTCGTAGAGTTTCTGTGCAAGTCCCATGGTACGAGAAGGAGTAAAGCCTAGACGAGTTGATGCCGCTTGTTGAAGTGTGGAGGTGATAAAAGGTGGGCGAGGTGCTTTTTTTACTTCGCTTTCTTTTATATCTTTTACAATCCAGTCTGAAGAATTTCCAATCTCAAGTATCTTCTCGACTTCTTTTTTATCTGTCGGTTCAACGTCACAGGTGAGAGTGAATTTTGAGTTTTTCTTGTTTTTTACATCTGCAGTGATCACCCAAAATGCATGAGAGACAAATGCACGAATTTCGCGTTCGCGTTCCATGACAATACGGAGCGCAGGGGATTGTACACGTCCAGCAGAGAGTCCGTAGCGTACTTTTTTCCAAATGATGCCAGACAGGTCGTATCCTACGAGTCGATCGAGTACACGACGTGCCTCCTGTGCTTCTTTAAGGTTTTCATCGATATCACGAGGGTGCTTCACTGCTTCCACCACAGCTTCTTTAGTGATCTCATGAAAGACAACGCGTCTCGGTTTTTTGATACCCACAGCTTCTGCGATATGCCATGCTATCGCTTCTCCTTCACGGTCGGGGTCGGTTGCAAGCAAAATCTCACTTGCTTTTCCTGCAAGTTTTTTAATATCTGCTACCACCTTTTCTTTTCCTTTTGATATTTCGTAATGGGGTTTAAAACCATGTTCAATATCGATTGCTTTCTTGTTTGATTTTGGAAGGTCACGAATATGACCCACAGAGGCGACTACTGTGTATTCACCATCAAGGTATTTTGAAATAGTCTGTGCTTTTGCAGGAGACTCTACGATAAGTAACTTCATACGACTTAGTATTACCGCAAAACTATTTTTTTGCAAATGTGGAGAAATAATACACATAATAAGTTGACAAATATGTGTGATAGGTGTTCAATTAAATCCGGATGTTAAATTCAGCTCTCCTTAACAGAGAGTGGAGGAACAATGAGTGACTATTGTAAGAACTGCGCGATCTATATCGCTCCCGCGGCGGAGGATCGTCGTGTTGTCAAACAAGGTGGTGTGTTTCTCGGCGTTGTACACGACGGGGAATGCGCGAACGTTTACCAGCAAACTCATGTGAACAACAAAGGGCTCACCATTGAGCCCCGCCGGATGAAAACCGTCACGTTCATGCCGTTTGCGACGGCATAAGATCCTCTGTTTTGGATCCGAAAGGTCTCTCATTGCGAGAGGCCTTTTTTGTTTTTATATTCGATGTATTTCTCCCAAAGTCTCTTCAATGAGGCCTTTTATTTCCATGATTGCAAGAATGGTTTGTGAGACATGAATCGGTTTGTTAAGCATTCGTATTACCTCGTCACGACTTCGTGCTTCCGACAGGATCTCTATTACTTCCAGCTCGTCTGCCGAACAGTCTGAATAATCTCTTTTTTCAAAAAGTGTATGAGTGGTCTTGAGCCCGAGTCCTGAAATAATATCCGCACTACCTGTAATAGGTGTGGCACCGAGTCGCAAGAGCATATGAGGGCCTTCAGAAGTTTTAGAAAATATAGAATGAGGAACAGTGAAGACATCGCGGTTGAAATCAATCGCGTATTTTGACGTGATGAGTGTTCCAGACTTTAGTTCGGCCTCAACTACAAAAGTGGCATGTGATAGTCCTGCCATGAGTCGATTGCGTTGAGGAAAGCTCCATGGTGTTGCTCTGAAATCATCATCAAATTCAGAAAGTATGCAACCGCCTTTTTCTAAAATCATATCTCTGAGTCCTAGATGACTTCTTGGGTAAAGTACACTATCTGCCAAACCTGATCCAGGGATTGCAATAGTAGCGAGTCCTGCATCGAGTGCTGCTCGATGAGCAATGCCATCGATACCAAGTGCAAGTCCGGATACAATACATACAGATTGTCCTGCAAGCCCTTTGATGAGTTGCTCGCATACCGCTTTGCCATACTCACTGTATTTTCGTGAGCCAACAATGGCGAGATATTTTTCTCGTATTGGAAATGTGCCTTGTATACGAAGTGTCTGTGGACACTCAGGTATTTCAACAAGAAGCTCTGAAATGTCTTTTGATGCAATAGAAGAGATTGGGTAATGCATATATATAGTATATAGAAGTTTTCTTTTCATACATATATATATTTGCTACACTGAAAGTACTATGTTAGACATTCGATTTATACGGGAAAATAAAGAGCTCATAGCACTTGGTGCGAAGAAAAAGCATATCGATTTTGATGTGGACGCATTGATTGCACTCGATGATAAGCGTCGAGAGCTTCTCACTGCTGTGGAAGCAAAACGTGCAGAGCAAAATGCAGTAAGTGAAAAAATACTTGCCGCATCTCCATCGGAAAAAGTCACTATGATTGCCGATATGAAAGAACTCAAAGACTCCCTGCAAGCTCAAGAAGATGAGTTGAAGGAGATTTTAAAACAGTGGCAACTTCTCATGGTGTCAGTGCCAAATATTCCAGACATGTCTGTACCAGAAGGTAAAGATGATACTGATAATATGGAGCTTCGTACATGGGGCGATACTCCAAAGTTTCCTTTCGAACCAAAAAGTCATATTGACCTCATGCTTGCTCATGACATGGTAGATTTTGACCGGGGTACAAAAGTCGCTGGTTTTCGTGGATACTTTTTGAAAAATGATGGTGTAAAGTTGCAGTTTGCGCTTTGGAATTTCGTTCAAGATTTTTTTGCTAAAAAAGGAGCAACCGCTTCTCCTGAGGAGAAACGGGTAAATAGCTGGACACCAATGGTGGTACCTTCACTCGTTCGTCGAGAACCATTTATGGGTACAGGATATTTGCCACAAAGTGAAGAAGATCTATACAAAACTCAAGACGGAGAATATCTCTCAGGTACTGCAGAGGTGGCGACCATGGCATACTACATGGATGAGGTGCTCGACAAGTCACAGCTCCCCATTAAAATGCTTGCCTTTTCTCCAGCATTTCGAAGAGAAGCGGGAAGTCATGGGAAAGATACAAAAGGTCTCATTCGTGTGCATGAATTTTATAAACTTGAACAAGTGGTGCTCTGTGAGGCGTCTCACGCGGAGTCTGTGAAGTATCATGAAGAAGTAACTACAAATGCAGAAGAAATCATGCAAGCACTTGGTATTCCGTATCGTATCGTGGTGAACTGTGGCGGTGACCTTGGACTCGGTCAGGTGAAAAAATATGATATTGAAGCGTGGGTACCAGCAGAAAAGAAATACCGAGAAACACATTCAGCATCATACTTCCATGATTTTCAAACTCGCCGTCTCAACATTCGATACAAAGATGAAGATGGTAAAATGAAATTTGTACACTCTCTCAACAATACAGCGCTTTCTGGTCGTCCAATGATTGCATTGATCGAAAATTTCCAACAAGAAGATGGGTCAATTAAAATCCCTGACGTACTTGTGCCATACATGGGGGGACAAACTATCATCAAGAAAAACTAAATACATATCATATGGTCTATGATATTCGAAGTGCTGAGCAGAAAAGACAAACAAGAAAAGTGCTCATTATTCGATTGAGTATTTTCTTTTGCGTATGTCTCGTATTACTTGGTTTGAGCGTATGGTTGAGTCAGTTGCGTAGTGTGCAGATCGATACAGTTACCATTTCTGGAGCTACAGTCCTGCCTGTCCAAGATCTTGAGAAAGAAGCTCAGCGTGTGCTTGTGGGAAAATATTGGTTTATGTTTCCTAAAACAAATGTGTTTTTGTATCCACAAAAAGAAGTTGAGCATGTGTTGAGTGAGAAGTTTCCACGTATACAAACATTTTCAAGTGCAGTGGTTGATAACCATATTCTCTCTATCACGGTGACTGAGCGAGAACCGTTTGCATTGTGGTGTGATACCATACCAACCACTACCGTGATCCCTCAGTGTTACTTTTTAGATAAAAATGGTTTTGTATTTGATCATGCTCCTCAGTTTTCAGGAGATGCATATTTTAAATATTATGGCATCTTGCCATACGAAGCACCGATCGGTTCCTACTATCTCTCATCCACAACACGCTTTCATGAGCTTTCAAAATTTGTAGAGACAGCAAAAACATTGAATATTACTCCGTTGTATATAAGCGCAAAAGATCAAAATAGTTTTGAGTTATATGTATTTGGTGGAGGCAAGATTTTGTTTGATGGGACAGAAAATATGGTGAAAGTTTCAGATCGACTCTCTGCATTACTCAAGACTCAAAATCTAGTGCCGAGAGAGGAGGGAGCACTTCTTGTGGACTACATAGATTTAAGATTTGGAAATAAAATGTTTTTTAAACCCAAAGCACAGTAACAGTATCCTCATTTGCATTATTTGTATACATTTGTAAGTATTCAATTCGTATATTATGAACTTCTGGCAAAAGATTAAAAAAGAAAAGAATGGGCCGTTGATGGTCCTTGCTCCAATGGCGGATGTCACCGATCCGGCTTTTCGCCGTATGATCGCTACGTATAGTCGACCTGATGCAATATGGACGGAGTTTGTGTCAGCAGATGGACTTTTCAAAGGGGGATATGATGCACTCATCAATGATCTTCGATTTAGTGAAATTGAGAGACCAGTGATTGTGCAGTTTTTCACGAGCGATCCTGTAATGATGGAAAAGGCTGCTCGGCTCGCACTCGAGCTTGGTTTTGATGGTATTGATATCAATATGGGATGTCCTGATAAGTCGGTAGAAAAACAAGGAGCAGGAGCAGGACTGATCAAAAACCCAAAGCTCGCACAGGATATCATTCGTGCTGCACAGAGAGGTGCTATTTCAGAAGAAAAGTCCATCCCTGTTTCAGTAAAGACACGTATTGGCTACAACAAAAATGAACTCGAAACCTGGCTTCCTGCAATCCTCGAAACAAAGCCGGCACTTGTGACTGTGCATGCACGTACACGAAAGGAAATGTCACTTGTGCCGGCTCGATGGGAGCATGTTGCACGTGCGGTAGAAATCAGAAACGAACTTTCTCCTGACACACTTATTTTTGGTAATGGTGATGTAAAAGATATCGCACATGGTAGGGAACTGTGTGAGCAAACTGGTGCGGACGGAGCAATGCTTGGGCGTGCGATTTTTGGTAACCCATGGCTTTTTTCAGACTATACTCCAACTATCGAAGAAAAATTGAAAGTTATGGTGGAGCACACAAAATTGTTTGAAGAAATAGTGGGTCCAAAACCTCCACTAGGGTGTGGCAAGAGTTTTGCGGTGATGAAAAAGCACTATAAAGCCTATGTAAATGGTTTCGATGGGGCGAAAGAACTCCGTATGGAGCTCATGGAAGCAGAGGACGCATCACAGGTGGCGGATATAGTTGATAATTTCCTAAAAAATACACCTCTTTAAGACACTTTATAATGTTTTGATAAAAGTGCTCACATGTGAGCGCTTTTTCTTTTTCAAAAAACTTTTTTCGGGTATACTAGAGCAATGTCAGAAGTACTCTATCGAAAATATCGACCTCAAACATTTGCTGATGTGGTAGGACAGGATCATGTGGTAAAAACATTATCTTCACAAATCGCACTTGGTACTATTGGGCACGCATATCTTTTTGCGGGTTCACGAGGGACAGGTAAGACTTCAATCGCTCGTATCCTGGCACGTGAGCTTGGTACAAGCACTCATGACTTGTATGAAATCGATGCCGCGTCTAATACATCTGTCGACGACATCCGCGAGCTCAATGAATCAGTGCACACACTTCCGTTTGATTCAAAGTATAAAATATACATATTGGACGAGGTGCACATGCTTTCAAAGTCTGCATCAAATGCACTTCTCAAGACCCTCGAAGAGCCACCTGCTCACGTGATCTTTATCCTCGCCACCACAGAGACTCACAAAATCCTTGAAACAATTCTTTCTCGGTGTCAGGTATATACATTTAAAACACCAAACCAGCAAGTGTTAAAGACAGTAGTAAAAAACGTAGCAAAAAAAGAAGGGTACACACTTGCCGACTCATCTGCAGATCTCATTGCGCTTCTCGGTGATGGTTCTTTCCGGGACACACTCGGTACACTACAAAAAGTCCTTTCATCATCAAAAGATAAAAAGATTACAGAAGACGAAGTGCTTTTGGTGACTGGTGCACCGCAGACTACTTTGGTCAACGAGCTTGTTGAAGCGATTGTCTACAAGAAACTCACTGATGCACTCGATGTGGTCAAAAAGATTGCTGACCAAAATGTAGACATGTCGGTACTCCTCAAGCTTTTGCTTTCAAAAATGCGGGCTTTACTTTTAATGCGTTTTGGAAGCAGTCTTTTAGTAAAAGATATGCTGTCAGAAGAAGATATGGCATGGGTAGAAAAACTTGCAAAAGACAAGACAGTCGAAGTCTCATCGGCTACTATTGTGGCACTACTAGATGCATATACGGCGACAGGGAAGGCATACATCTCTTCACTCCCACTTGAGCTTGCATTGGTGAGTATTATTGGAGACAAGGATTTGGGTAAATAGTGGGCTAAGCTATAAAGCCTAGAAAAAAAGCCTGTAATCTGGTACACTCGATAGTGTATTAGGTTATAGTATAAACATTGGGAGATCGTCTAACGGTAGGACAGAGGCCTTTGAAGCCTTTAATTGGGGTTCGATTCCCTGTCTCCCAGCAAAAAAATATTAGAGATATTTTACTCGGAGAAATACATTAAAAACATACATCGATAACTTAAGTACGTTGCTGATCAGGCAGAGAGTAAAAAAGCATCCAAATATTTTTTACAGAATCTCTCGCTAGGGTTTTAAACTAAAGCTTCGAGCCGACAATTTTGCTATAGTTATTAAATGAGTTTCGAAAACCTAAATAATCAGGTAGAAAAAAATCCAAATAGTATTAGTGAAGTATTGAGTATTGGTAAAGATCTAGCTACTTCACCTGATAAAGTATATAGGAGTGTCAGAGGAGATGGTGCTATTAAAGATCTTTATGAATCAGGGGTGGTGAGAAATGCTCAGTCGGCTGGTGTTAGAGAAAAAAGTAGATGGGGTGATAGGGTTTTTTGGAGTAGGGGTGCAGATGATAAATTTCATATAGTCGACAAAGACGGGTTTGTTATAGAAGCTCCTCATGATGTGGCAAAAGAAAGAATTGTCACAAAAGAAGATGTGACAGCTATTTATAGAAAAGAAGAAGAGCATGGAGTTGTTGATATATTAAAAGATCACAAAAAAGAAGAAGTAAATAAAAAAATTGCAGAGCTAAGAAAGCAATTGGGAATCGATGTATGATATATACTATTCATATTATCAAATGAATCATTGATCGTGGTATTTGTAGTGCAACTAACATACATGTACATATGGCAAAATATTTAGTGACTGGTGGGTCGGGATTTATAGGTTCAAACATAGTAAAAAAACTTTTAGAAAAGGGGGAATCAGTGCGCATACTGGATGATTTTTCTACTGGTAAAAAAGAAAATATCAAAGATGTTTTAGGCAGTGTGGAATTGGTTGAGGGTGATTTTACTGATTTGAATATCGCACAGAAAGCGGTGGAAGGAGTGGATTATGTGTTGCATCAAGGTGCAATACCCTCAGTTCCTCGTTCTATCGACGATCCGATCAAGACCAACAATGCAAATATTCTAGGTACGCTCAATATGCTCGTGGCAGCACGCGATGCTCACGTCAAACGTTTTGTATATGCCGCGTCATCTTCTGCATATGGAGATTCTCCGGTTATGCCAAAAGTGGAAACGATGTCCACAAATCCAAAATCTCCTTATGCAATTCAAAAGTTGACGGCTGAGCAGTATTGTCAAAATTTCTATCAGCTATATGGACTTGAAACTGTGTGTCTGCGGTATTTCAATGTGTTTGGTCCGCATCAGGATCCAGAGTCCGTCTATTCAGCAGTGATACCGCTTTTTATAAAGAAAATGTTGAAAGGGGAATCACCGATCATTTACGGAGATGGCACCACTTCTCGTGATTTTACATATGTTGATAATAATGTGGACGCAAATATAAAAGCCTCACTTGCAGATGCGGGGTGTGCAGGGCAAGTGATCAATGTTGCGTGTGGCTACGAAATATCTCTCAATGAGTTGGTTGAAAAGATAAATAGTGCACTTGGTACAGATATACGTCCTGTATATAGAGAGGAAAGAGCAGGGGATGTAAAGCATTCTCTTGCAGATATTTCTAAAGCAGAAAAACTTTTAGGATACAAGCCGATTGTTCCATTTGATGAAGGGTTGCAAAAAACAATTCAGTTTTACAGGGGCAGAGTGTAGTGAGATGTTGTGATTGTAGTAATATAATACATATATGATATATCTTGATGTGAGGACAAAAAAAGAATATGACGGTGGTCATGTAAATGGTGCGATACATTGTGATGTTATGGATATCATGAAGGGTAATATACCCGATCTACCAAAAGACGCAGATATCACAGTGTATTGTCAGTCAGGAGCGCGATCGACAGTGGCAAAAATGTTGTTGCAACAAAAAGGCTTTAAAAAAGTGGTCAATGGTGGAGGGATAGATAGTATACGGGTTTAATCTGGTTTGACTTTGCTATAATTTCAATATGAAAGAAATAAAACTTCATAAAAGCTGGTTTGTGCGGGCGCCGATTGAGGAGGTGCATAGAGTGATCACTGACTTTGAAAAATTTCCGCAGTATTTTCCAAAAGTTGCTGAATCTATACATATCAAAAAACAAGATGGAGATTATAGAGAGATGGATGCGACGGTGAGATCGTTTGGTAGAAATTTTCCGGTCACAATGAAGACTCGTATTTTACCCGGAAGAGGATTTATTTCTGACAATGACAGTCCGGTATTTGGTACTTCTGGACACGAAGAGTTATTGTTGTCACCGCAAGGAGACGGCACATTGATCGACTATACATATCTGGTGTCCATTCATCGTCCATGGCTTCGCATTGTAGCTACGCCATTGATTCGTTGGTATTCCATGAAATTCTGGGAGAAAGCAGTCATAGATGAGTTGAAAAAGATGTTTGCATAAGTGGGTGTTGCGTTGCACTTGACTTGGTGTAATACTAGAGGCATGAAAATAATATGGAATCAGGTTACACGTACTTCCCAAGTCGTGGCCTTGTGTCTCTTTATTATAGTGTTTTTCTTAGGTATTTTTATAGGTAAAAAGGTGGCGGTAGAGACCATGCTGGGTCCAGTCACGCATGATGTGGTTTTTCTCTGCGATGAAGAGAAATCCATTCATGTTTTGTTTTATGGTAGAGCGGTTCAAGTGCAATTGCCCCAGAGTCCAAAGATGTTTTTAGTACAAACCATTTCTGCCTCAGGGGCTCGATATGCAAATGTTGATGAGAGTGTTGTGTTTTGGAATAAAGGGGATGAAGCATTGATTATGAGAGATAATCAAATGGATTTGAATTTCAAGAATTGTAAAGTTCAGTTGTGGTAATGTGGGTGCGGGTTTGATTAATCCTAACTCATAACAAATATGAAAAATATACTACTTGGTATTATTGCACTTGCAGTAATAATCGGTGTGTTTTATGTTTTCAGAGGTGAACAAGTTGCATCAGTACAGGTGCTTGCTCCACGTAGTGGTGATGTGATCGATACTGGTTCGACACAGACCATTACATGGTCGACCAAGCATATCCCTGCATCGGACAAGATTTCTATTGCTATACGTCGAATCCCACCTCCTGCGCTACCCGAAGAGGGGCAAGAATTTGATCCAATTATTTTTATAGATTTACCTAATACAGGAAGTAAGAAGTGGTTGGTCTCTCATATGTACCCAGATGGTACGTATGTGATCGGAGTCACAAGCTACGCTTCAGTTCCTGTGACCAACCCTATCTCTGCAGAAAGTGCTCCATTTCGTATACACAATACAGGTGCAGTGGCTTCTGTGGAATGCCATGATTCTCCGAAATATTATGCAATACAAAAAAGTCTCGCTCCTCAAGTAGGTTCGGATATTCTCGTGAAATACAAAGAGAATGCGTCTCAGGATGTGCCTTGCGCATATGTGGTTGAGGGAAATGATTTTGAAATAAAAAATGTAGAAGCGGAATATTTTCTTGCATTTACGGATAATTTCTTGGTGTTAGATAAAGGTACCGCTCCACCGCCACGTGGACTAGTGGTGTACGACCTACGTTCACGCAAAAA
>DBEI01000031.1 GCA_002294445.1 Patescibacteria group bacterium UBA910 | reverse complement strand
TTTGATACGTGACTAGGACACGGTCTCGAAACATAACAGTAGGTATTGATGGTAGAAATTTAATGGCCTTATCGTCTAACGGTTAGGACACGGCCTTTTCAAGGCTGTAATCGGGGTTCGATTCCCCGTAAGGTCACAGTAGATATTCTTAGCAAAAACACTCGTAAGAGTGTTTTTGCTTTTGAATATCGTGTGGCCTTACAGTAAAGCTCTGTTAGAGCTTTACGTGGGGAATCGAAAAGCGGAGCGGGGTACCCACTCACCAGAGTGGGTCGCGAGCTGTGGACATGAGAAAATTTTGCGACGGCAAAATTTTACTCGCGGAAGATTCCCCGTAAGGTCACAAAATATCTTTTATTACAAACACTCTCATGGTCTTTTATTTTTAAATATCAATGGTATACTGTGTGCAGACATGTCCCGTAAGGACAGGTTTGTTTCGACGGTAGGGCGCTCGCCTAGGAACGAGCGCCCTTTTTATGTATATAAAAAATAATCTTTGCTATACTATCTATGTGAAGCAAAAAATTATTATATCTTGTATTGTCATTCTCCTCTGCTATGTAGGTTTTTTATTTATAAAACCTCATCAAAAAATTACAAATTATCCTTCATCTGGTGATTCTATTATAGCTTTTGGAGATAGTTTGATTGAAGGTGTTGGTGCAACTCCTGGGAAAGATTTAGTCTCCCAACTCTCAAAGAAAATTGGTGAACCTATTATAAACCTGGGTATCAGTGGTAACACTACTGCTCAGGGTCTTGCACGTGTCGATCGCGTTGCAGAGTATAAGCCAAAAGTAGTTTTGGTGCTATTAGGCGGTAATGATTATTTACAAAAAGTGCCAAAAGAGGAAACATTCAAGAATCTGGAAACAATTGTGTCTCGTATCCAAAACACAGGAGCGGTTGTTGTCTTGCTGGGTATTCAGGGTGGTGTATTTACAGATCCCTATAATACAGAATTTGAGTCTCTTGCTCAGAAAAAAGGGGCAGTATATGTTTCTAATGTACTCGAGGGTCTGGTAGGGAATTCACGATATATGTCTGATGCAATTCACCCGAACGATGTCGGATATTCAAAAATAGTAGACAGAATCTACCCTGAAGTTAAAAAAGTGCTCCGTTAGTGTTATCGTGTTTTGAGGTGTACGTAAATATCTTCAAGTGCTTTAACTGCATCTCCGGCAGCAATATTGTTTTGATGATAGAGTCCGTCGGTACAGTCTCCTGCTGCCCATATACCTGAAGTCTTTGTTTGTTGTGTGCGCGGATCGACAGGAATGTATCCTTGGTCATTTAATTCAACTACATTTTTTGCAAATGTTGTGGTTGGCAGTGCGCCGATTTCTACAAAGATACCGGGTGTGTGCAGGGTGATTCTTTCTTTAGTCTTTGCGTCTTCGTATACGATACCTGTTGCAAGTTTATCACCGATAATCTCCACAGGTATGGCGCTTGTAATAATAGTAAAATGTGGATGCGCTTTTAATTTTTCTACAGTAAGCTCGTCTGCGCGAAAAGTCTCACTTCGATTGAGTAGTGTGACAGATTTTGCATATGCAAGGAGTTGTGCAGCAGATTCAAATGCTGCATTTCCACCGCCTACCACAACCACATCTTGCCCGGTGAAGAATGGTCCGTCGCATGATGCACAGTATGTTACTCCACGGTGGTCGTATGTATCCGCTCCAGGAATTTCTAATTTACGTCGATGACTTCCTGTGGCGATCAGTATGGTCTTTGTCTCGTAAGTGCCTTTGTCTGTGGTCACAGAAAAACCTGAATCTGTTTTGGCAATATCTTGTGCGTATTCGTTTTTTATATCTACCACATCACCCACATACGCTTTAAGGTGTGTTTCGAGATCTTTTGCGAGTTGTGCTCCTGCTATATGTGGTGTGCCAATCCAATTTTGAATATCGTCAGAGACAATAGATTGACCGCCGAATTCAGGGGAAATAAAAAGAGTTTTGAGTAATTTACGAGCGGCGTATACACCAGCTGAAACTCCTGCAGGTCCACCTCCAATGATTGTTAAGTCGTACATAGAAATAAAATTTATAATTAAAAAACCATATATTAGTATATACTACCACAATTCTAAAACTTTCAGATTTGAGATTGTTTCTAGGCGAACAAGAAAAAGAATACGAGCCTTACTGTGTTGTAAGGTGAGGATTGTTTTTTGCAGTTCAACAACGAAACAATCCAAATGCGGAAGTTTATTTTAGTCTACTTCGTCGGAGAAATGCAGGTACTGCACCCCACTCATCATCTTCACCTTCAGTTACTTCTAGCTTTTTAGGTTCTGGTTCAGCAGTTGGTGTTGGTGTGCTTTGTACAGGGATTTGTGTTGCAACTGGTGGTTTTGGAGGGGTAGGGAGAGTATTATAGATTTTTCCTTCATCTTCACGTTCTCGTTCTGGACGAGCTACTTCTTTTGCTGTTTCCCCAAACAATGTCTTTCGTGCTTGTAACTCAGGGAAACTTGATGCAATTACTGTAATTTTTACTTCACCTTTTTTGAGTTTTTCGTCTCGTACGGTACCAAAGATAATACGTGCATTTTGGTCTACTGATTCAGTAATCACTTTCGCTGCGTCTTGGATTTCAAACATGGTAAGATCGTCACCTCCAGCAATAGAGAAGAGCACTCCTTTTGCTCCATTGATAGATACTTCAAGAAGTGGTGAGTTGATAGCCATACGAGCCGCTTCTTCTGCTCGTTTTTCTCCAGAAGCATATCCGATACCCATAAGTGCAGGTCCTGCATTGTGCATTACCGCACGAATATCTGCGAAGTCGATATTAATAACGCCAGGAGTGGTGATGAGGTCTGAAATACCTTCTACTGCTGATTTCAATATATCGTCACACATTGAGAATGCGTTTCGTGCAGTAGTTTCTTTGCTAATTGTAGACAAAAGTCGGTCGTTTGGAATAACAATGATCGCATCTACTGCTTGTCTGAGTTCATCAAGACCTGCTTCTGCGAGACGCATTCGTTGCTGTCCTTCAAAGAAAAATGGTTTTGTTACTACCGCAACAGTGAGTGCCCCCATCTCCTTTGCAATACGTGCAACAATAGGGGATGCGCCTGTGCCAGTACCTCCTCCGAGTCCACCTGCAATAAAGACCATATCAGCACCTTTGATGGCTTCCTGGATTTCTTCTTTTGTTTCTTCTACTGCACGTTTTCCAAGTTCAGGGTTCATGCCGGTACCGAGTCCTCGAGTGAGATTTTTACCAATATGAATCTTTTTCTTTGAAAGAGAATGATGGAGGTCTTGTGCATCAGTGTTTACAGAAATGAAATCAACCCCTTTTACTTTAGAGTTGATCATGTGATTGAGTGCGTTCTTTCCTGAACCACCTACTCCAATGACTTTTATTCGTGCGAAGGCTTCTACTTCTGGTTTTATTTGCGGCATATATAAATTTGTAATTAATTGTTCAGAACTTCCATATGTGGCCAATCTCATCGTCTAAAATATAAAAAATATTCTCCGCCGTACCACACAGTACGTCTACGAATATTTTTTATATTTTATACGCGACCTTGGCTCACTTATGAAAGTTGTTCGTTGCGTAATGTATGAAGGACTATCTGTTTAAATTCCCACATATAATATCAGATATACTTTAAAAACAAAAGACATTTCCGATTAGTTGACAAAAAAGAGTGTAGTATGATGTAATAAAAAGCGGGTGGATTATGGAGTACATTTTAAGCAAAGGAACATAAATGCTCACTTTTTTAGAGCGTCCGAATAGAAGACTGGTTGATTTGAACCGGTGTCGTCCAGAGATTCTTGAGGAGGATCTCACCCTTATCACTCAAGGGTCTAAGAGGAGGCGTATGGTTGCACGAGTCTTTCAGCCAGAAGCAAAAGAAGTTTCTGATCCGTTGTTGGATAACCGTCTGACGGGTACCCAGCAGTTGATCTGGGAGCTCAGTATACAAGGTTACACAGTTGAGCAGATCGCTCAACTGATCTCTCGGCCACGAGAGTATCACATTGTTTCTGTGGCCGACGTTGAGTTGGCTCTCCGTTGTATTCAGGAGACCATAAACTAACCAAACTCATTCATTTGCAGTTTTGTAGTAATGATTTATTTTAAGCCGGCGTGTTGTTTGTCGGCTTTTTGTTACATAAAAATACAGAGATTTTAAAAAACCCTGAACCGGGTTCAGGGTTTTTGTTGCTTATAGTGTGACCAAGTTTTGATGCACTGAGTTTACGGGAGGAATTGTTGGAACCAAGTAAATATTTTATTAATGACGTTATGTGTTTCGTTTTTGAGGCCAATATCGTGCTGAGTATCTTTTGAAAAACCAACCATACAGAGACCGTATGCTACAGACCAGGTCGAGTCCCCGATACGACTTTTTTCTCCGAGATGTATTTGTGCAATTTTAGCAGGTAGTTTAAGGCTCGCTTTTGCAAAGTCTTCGATCGTACCAATACCACTTCCGCCACCAGAAATAAATATACCACCAGGAAGCATGCCATTTCGTCCAATCTTCTTGAGGTGAGCTTCGATGAGTTCAAACATATCAGAAAGTCGAGCGTGCACTATTTCATCAAGTTTTTTTCGAGATACACTCGTTTGTGTGACAGCACCCATTTTAATACTCTCTGCTTCTTCGATAGGTACTTTCAGACCAAGTGCGATGTCGTGAGTGATGTCGGTTGAACCAATGGGAAATACTTCGAGTGAGATCGGAATATTATTTTCGTAAACCACAATGGAAATAGTCTCTGCACCGATATTTGCAAGGACACAACCAGCGATTTTTTGAGCTTTAGTCAGAGTTACCACACTCGCCACAATAGGAGAAGCAAGTACATCGATAACTTTAATACCTGCACGATCAACTGCTTGTATAAGGTCGGCAAGGTGTGGTTCGAGACAGGTAACAAAAAGCATCTTTGCTTCAAGTTTTGAACCTCTCATACCAAGTGGTCGGTTACCGATAACTACTTTTCCATCTATTTTGTATGAAATAGGAATCGGGTGGAGAATTCTACGATTTTGTATGAGTGCGGGAGGTATTTCTGCTTCGCATGCGTCTGCTACTTTTTCTAAGTCGAGTTCGGTGATTTCTAGATCGGCTCGACTCACTACGGTCTGACCAACAGCGGTAACTCCAGAGAGACCAATACCGCCAACAGAAATATATGCTCGTGTAATAGATACACCAGATGCTTTTTCTGCTTGTGCAACAGCGAGGATGACACTTTCGGTGACGTCTTCTGTGTTTATTATGTATCCATGTCTGAGTCCTTTTGATTCTGCAATTCCAGTACCTAAAATGCGAGGAGTGTTTTTCCCTTCTTCTCTAATGAGCTCAGTCACTACCACTTTGACTTGGTAGGTTCCTATGTCAATTCCAACGTTAATTGATCGTGCCATGAGTAATGGTGTAAGACAGAATGTTAAGAGAAAAAAGAAGTGGTGTAATTATATTTACACACCAAACTGAGCGCGGATTTTTTCTTCTGCTTTCTCCATTGTACTACCATGGTCCATTCCTTTCAAATGCAGTAAACCGTGGATAAATAAAAATGCGATAAAATTTTCGTATGGACGGTCAAAACTTTTTGCTTCGCGTCGTGCACGTACCAGGCAGATAAAAATTTCACCGGTTTTTTTATCAAGAGGGAAAGAAAGCACGTTTCCTGATTTGTGTTTGTTGCGATATGTCGCATTAAGGTTTCTTGAGCGTCGTTCACCAATAAATACAAGAGAGAGTTCGTAGTTTTTACCGAGAGCTGCGTTTTTCATATCCAAAAAAGGCAAGCGGGGAAGCTTGCCTTTTGTTTTGTTAGTGATTGTGAGTGATTCACTATTCATTCTATTTTCGTCCTCGAGATGCATCTACGAGTTTTCCGAGCTTGATCTGCTCCTGAACATGTTCTCGTTTTGCAATAGCTTTCAAGGTTTTCTTCTGCTTTACGTATGGAGAAAGCTTTCGGGTAGCGTATCGGAGGCTTCGTACTCGAGGAAGCACACCTGCACCCTGGACACGTTTTGTAAACCGTCGAAGGATAGCAAGGTTATTTTCGTTATTATTCTTTACAACTTCTGCGTTTATACTCATAGTCACACTATACTAGCATATCCATCAATTTCTTTCAATAGGCTTTATTTTGACCCTTTTTTAGACTTTCCCAGCCCCTTAAGGTGCTTGGCAAGCTCTTTTGCATGTATAGTTTCTTGTTCTCGAGTTTCTACAGAACGTACCACGACAGTCTCTTCAATTGCTTCTTTTTGGCCGATAATGAGGATATGGGATACGCCAAGGTATTCTGCGGATGAGAGTTGTCCGGTAATTTTTTCTTTAGTCAGTGAGTGATACACTGGTATATTTTCTTTTCTGAGAAGCTCAATAACATTGAGCATGCGGAGTTTTGCGTGGTTCCCAAGTTGAACGACATAAAATCGAGGTGGGGTGAATTTGGTATGATCCACTTTTTTTGCACTGGTCTTTTTGTGGTACATAATCGTCATACCACATGAAGGGAATTCTTTTTTATATCCAACTTTTTTTGCTAGATAATTATAGCGACCTCCGTAGGCAAGCAATTCAGAACTTTCTCCCTTTTTTGTCTCTACTATTTTGCGTATTTCAAACTGAGTATGTGAAGAAGAACCTTTGTGAGG
>DBEI01000012.1 GCA_002294445.1 Patescibacteria group bacterium UBA910 | reverse complement strand
AGACAGATTCAGTGCTTGAGGCATTTCTTCTCGAATCTCATCTCATTAAAAAATATCAGCCGGAATATAATACAAAAGAAAAAGATAATAAAAGTTTTTATTATGTCGTGGTAACTAAAGAAGATTTTCCACGAGTGCTTTTGGTGCGTGGAAGAGATATTCTCGTCAGCTCGCTTGATAGTCAGAAAAAAGTTGATTATACCATTGCGTATTCGTTTGGCCCGTTTCCTTCAGGTCAAACGTTGCGTGATGCGTTGGGACTCATTCGTAAAATTTTTCCATTTCGTGATAAATGTACGCCATGTGCTGCACATGCTCCGTCGAGCGCAGGACAGAAATGTAAACCATGCTTCAATCGGCAAATTGGCCTTTGTCCAGGTGTGTGTACAGGAGAAATAACCAAAGAAGCATATCAAGACACAATTCAACATATTGTCCGTTTCTTTAAGGGTGAGAAAAAAGCTATCGTTAAAGATTTAGAAAAACAAATGAAACTTCTTGCAAAAGAATATAAATTTGAAGAAGCGGGAGAATTGAAAAAACAAATATTTGCACTGACTCATATTCATGACGTGTCACTGATCAAAGAAGATACATTTGATGCAAGAGCGCCACACGGTTTTCGTATTGAATCGTATGATATTGCACATATGTCAGGGCAAAATATGGTCGGAGTGATGACTGTGATGGAAGATGGAGAGGTAGAAAAAAGTGAATACAGAAAATTTACCATTAAATACAATACAGGAGCAGATGATACGAAAGCACTCAAAGAGGTGGTTACTAGACGACTTGGTCATATTGAGTGGAGATTGCCAGATTTAATGGTGGTAGATGGAGGGGTAGCACAAAAAAGAGCTATAGAAAGTGTGCTTCGTGAAAATAAAATAAAGATTCCTGTTGTGTCGGTGGTAAAAGATGATCGACATAAACCAAAAAAAATTTTGGGAGACAAGATGTATCTCAAATATGAAAAAGAGATTTTACTTTCGAATGCAGAAGCTCATCGATATGCAATCGGTTTTCATACATTGTTAAGAAACAAAAAAATGCGAGGGTAAAGTATACAGACGTATATTTGTGCATGATATAATACTCGCATGAATATGTCGTCACCCATTAGAGTTGCAGTATTACGAGGAGGTCCGTCGCATGAATACGATGTATCGCTTCATACAGGAGGTGAAGTGTTAAAACATTTACCTCCTCAATATAAAGGTATTGATATTTTTATCGATACAAATGGGGTGTGGCACATGAACGGTGCACCTAAGACTCCGGACAAAATCTTTCCTCATGTGGATGTAGTATGGAACGCACTTCATGGTCACTACGGTGAAGATGGTAAAGTGCATCATATCCTTGAAATGCACGGCATGCCTCACACAGGGTCACCTGTGTTGCCAAGTGCTCTTGGTATGAACAAAGTGCTCTCAAAAAACATATTTGCAAAATACGGTATCAGAACCCCTCATTCAATTGCTGTGCACAAAGACGAAATGTCGAGCGGAAAGATTCATGAAATTTTTAGCACTCTGCCACATCCTGCTATTGTGAAGCCTGCTTCAGGAGGTTCGTCTCTTGGTGTGAAAGTGGTTCAAACTATTCCAGAGCTCGTATCTGCACTCGAAGAAGCTTTTGCATATGGAGAAAAAGTAATAGTAGAAGAATATATTTCAGGACGAGAGGCTACCTGTGGGGTGATCGCAGGGTTTAGAGATGAAAATTTGTACGCATTGCCAGTGCTTGAAGTAAAAAAGCCTGCCGGAGACACACATCACACCTTTGATCACAAAATGGAAAACACTGCGGTGTTTGATCATCAGAGTTTAACTGCGCTTGAAAAAGCAGAAGCAAAGAGGGTTGCGATACTGGCACACAGAGCACTTGGACTTTCTCATTATTCTCGCGCGGATATGATTGTTCATCCAAAAAGAGGAGTTTTTCTTTTGGAGGTAAATAGTCAGCCAAGCTTAAAAGAAGGGGGAGCATTCACCCATGGTCTCGAACATATCGGAAGCTCGTTGTCTCACTTTTTGGATCATGTGTTAGGTAGGACAGGAAAAGCGGTATAAAATATGAACTATTTATTAGTTTAATATACTTGCTTGCAAATATATGCGTTTGCGTATATAATATTCTTATCATTATGAAAAAGACCCTTATGTAGATACGTCTACATCGGGGGCTTTTTCTTTATATTCGTTTTGAAAACTTATGATAATGATTGTTAAGAAATGTAATTTCAATATTCTTATTTCGTATCAGGATTGAACATTTATTTTCATCTGGTGCTAGTACTCCGTGTATTACCTTTTTTTCTTTTAAAAATTCTACCAAACATCCAAAATCTCCATCACCTGTAATTAACATACAAGAAGTAAATGAATTAGTGTAAAAATCTGAAACAGTCTTTAATACAAGCTCAGCATCACAGTTTCCTTTAATTTTTTCTCCAACAGAAATCGTCTGTTTGAAAACCAAAATATATCCACAGCTCTGCAAGTGTTCATAGAAAGTAACCCTTTCTGGTACTAGTCCAATAAAAATATAAACATTTATGGGGTTATATTTTTGCCGTAACCATCCTCGAAATTTTTTATAATCAATTTCAAAACCTAATTCTTTTGCGCTTCGATAAAGATTGTTCCCATCTATGTAAATATTAAGATTACTCATTTGAGGTATTGTGGTGGGTCTAGTTTAAAGAGAACAGGTACACACCCACAATAATCGCAATCACTCCATATGTTGCAAAAAATCGTTTTGATTTTTTGATAGCTAGTTCACTCAAAAGCTTTGGTGCAAATATATAGGTAAGTCCCTTGAGACCCACCATCCATGCAAATATTGTAACTAATGTTTTCCACGTACCGTCCCAGATATTGTATTGAATGAGATACATAGAAGAAAGAAAAATCAGAATCACGCCGGTGAGATAAGTAGTTGCTGGATGATCAAAAAAATCTTTTAAGAGATGAGGAACGTCTTTGCGTTTAAAGATTAAGAAAAATCCACTAATAATTAAATAAATAGCAAGTATTTTTAAGGTAATAAGTGAGGTGTCCATAGGTAATATATTATGGGTAATATAATTATTGTATACCCAAAAGAGGTAAAGTGAAATCTTATGAAAAAGGAAAGTCGCCTCTGGGGAACTGAGGCGACTTTTGGAAAAGGTTAGTACATTGTTGATCGGATTTTCTTAAGTTGTTCGATAATCAACGGGTCAGTGATTTTCTTGAAGCGTGGAAATTCCTGACCATCCTTCGTCACATGTTCCATCCACATTTCGAGTGGTCGAGCATCGAAGCAGGGAATACCGAGCTCTTTTGAAGCTTTATAGACCGATGCTTCATACATAGGGCGATAGACTAAGAAATGCTCCTCTCCTGGTCGGGTATCGTCTTCAGTATGAAAGCCTATACCCAGAACTTCGTAGGCGTAGTTATTTACAGGACCAGAAGGATCGTGTTTGTAGTGGTAGTAGAAACCCACTTCTGGAACTCGTTTTGGCATTGGTAATGACATATGTTTCCTCTCTTAAAATAGAGTAACTAAATTCTATATTAAAAACAAGTAAAATACTAAACTATTTTCAGTTGTGGATTGTATAGGGTACTTGATTGCTAAATTCCACTATTTTGTGTGGGTGTTGAGGGGGTATGACAAACCCATCAGTTGTTGATAATCTCTTCTAACTCATTTGAGATATTCAGTAGACCACTACCTTTTACTCCATTTACTACAGCATCTATGATACTCCCGCCGAGCAGACACATTGTCTTTTCCATTTCTGTGGGTGTACCTTCCAGCCGATTTCCTTTGAAAGTAATTGGGAAACCATTATTTACAAAAGTTATATTCTTATACTGCACATCAGTATGAGTATCAGTATTCTTTCTGAAGGGAGCAACTGGAAACTCTCTATCTGATGAAGAAACACTAATGAGATGAAGTCTCTTTGTGTCAGATAAGTTTTCTATATCTTCAGTCGAAAGAATAGATGAGCCAGTAGCTCCGACAATAATATCTGGTTTTGATTTGTGGATTAAAGAGAGCAGGTCCTTATGACCGTGTTTTATATCAAACCCCTCTACGGTAAAATTATTTTGTCTGAATATCTCCAAAATAGCTTCTCCTATCGGTCCCAATCCAATAACCAATACAGAAGGTTGTAATACTTGTTCTTTGGTAAGGTATTCGTTTATACGCTTAAAACAAAGGCGAGCGATAAATGGACTTTCTTGGATGAGCTTGGTATCTGACCGAGCTACATTTATTACAGGAAATGAGATTTCTGTATTTTCCAATTTACGAAAACCCGATGAGGTCTGTTCAACTGCAAATAGCACATTATGTGATGATGTAGAGAATGCTTTTATCATTTCAGCCCCATCATCCAGAATAATAATTTCTGCATTTTTCGGAATACTATCTGAAATAGTTTTACAATTTTTCGTATGTTCTTCGTCAAAAGGAACTCCAGAAAATTGAGGTTGTGATACCTGTATACCTCTATCTTTTAACTCCTGAATAATGTCTGTATTGGAGGAATATATTTTACCTAACATGATTATATATGTTGGTTTGAACCCAAAATCAATCAGAAGCTCAAACATTTTGAGTTGAGGTTCAAGGAGATGTTGGCAACATACCAAATATATATTACTCACGTCGTGAGGAAGATTTTTGTAGTGAGAAAATACTTTATGTAGTAATGGGTAATTGTATTCCATTTTATAGTTTATTTACAAAATCATCAAAAGAAGTATTTGGTTTATAAATGGTGGGATTTTCAACTTCAGTGGGTTTCTCAAAAAGTTCAGAGTCCTCTGTGAGCCAAGCAGAAGGAACATCGTGTCTAGTTTTCGATATTTTATTTTGTTCTTTTCTGTCTTTTAAGATTTCCGTAGGAATATCTAGAAAAATCAGAGTGCTTCGAACTCCCACTTCTTTTGCAATAGAACGTAACTGATCTCGCTGTTTCAAATACAAACAGTTATCGTCTATAACCACAGAATTACCAAGTAAGAGTTGATTTTTAACACCTTGAAGTACCAACATCCACATATTTTTCCATAAGGAAATGTCATCTTCATCTGGTGTACTCTCGAGAGCTAGGATTTTTTCCATAGCAAAGTATATTTCATCACGTCCGACAATTTTAGCATCAAAATGTTCAGCAATCTTTTTTGACAAAGTTGATTTACCAGAGAAAGCTTCACCGCAGAGAATATAGAGTTTTTGTGTTTTCATGTTATTTTGTTATTTTTGGAATTAAATCACGAGAGATTTTTCTGGCCTGTACCTTCGGCATGTTGAGTATTGAGGCTTTCATTAAACGATGTAATCCATCTAAAATTAGCCAGCGACCCTTGTTTTTCATTATGTCTATAGGATGGACCAAATCTGCTCGCATTGTTCTCTCGTATTCTTCCTTATGTTTCTCTGGCTCATCAATAACATCTTGGGGTTTGAGATTATAAATACCATTTTCCCAGAGAAAAGGAATATCAAAATGCCACGTTAGTTCGTGTATATCAATTTTTTCTACTGGGACATCTAAAGCCCAGACTTTTTCTTCACTCCAATCAAAATCAAAACCTACATCTTTGATTACTTGAGGTATTCCTAGATATTTGATTTTTATTCCAACAACACCATACTTTTTCTCATCTTCTGGTGTGTAGTACTCGTATACACCCATCAACTCTTCTTTGGTCTTGACTCCAAATACTTCGGGTGGATACGCATCAAATAACTCTGAAAAAGTAGGAAAGTATAGGAGGTCTACAACCTTTGTCATTATTTTGTTTTCTAGCTCAACTCTAGAGGAAAATTCAATTTTATCTCCAACTTTTATCTGCTGACGTTTCTCATCATTAAGTCTAATCTCAATGGTTTTTGAACCATCTTTGATTTGCTTAAAAGGGTAGGGATGTAATCGCATTTCATGTCTCATGTCATTTAGTATATTACAAAAGATGTATTTCTGCTTCTTGAGTCAACCAGGGTGGACCGTACAAGGTACTCTTCCTTACTTTTGATTCGTCGTCACTTATCAAAAGTAAGGACGCAGATTTGCGACAGACGCTACTGCGTCCGTAAACCGCAAATCTGTTCGAGTCCTGACGCAGAAGTGTCTCACACTTCTGCTTACGGTCCAAAACAAAAAAGCCTTTCGGCTTTTTGTGTTGGTGGACCGTACAGGACTCGAACCTGCCACCCCATCATTGCAAATGATGTGCTCTACCAGATGAGCTAACGGCCCAATGT